>NZ_LZZV01000082.1:0-599 GCF_014170385.1 Delftia sp. UME58 | reverse complement strand
AGCATTATCAATCTGGGCTCTGTCACGACTCATTACGCACTTCTCGGATCTTCAGTCTATACAGCGTCCAAGGCAGCGATCGACGGTTACACCACCATTGTCGCCAACGAGCTTGGACCACGCGGTATACGGGTCAACACCCTGAAACCTGGTTTGACCCTGACCGAGAAAGCACTCGCGAACGGCATTCCCGACTCCGTCTTCGCCCAGGGCTTTCTCTCACGAACGCCCCTCGGTCGTCTCGGCACGACGGATGAGATTGCTAAGGCCGCAGTCTTTCTAGCGTCCGACGATGCGGCCTTTATCACCGGCGTCCACCTACTAGCCGCCGGCGGGCTTCGCTAACCTCCAGTTAGCCAGAAGGCGTTCAGGAGTTGGCGCTGGCGTGCAAGGCGGCCATATTGGCCATCCATCATACGTTCCGAATTCGGTGCAGATGGGACTGCAAGCCCGCTTACTTTCTCTTGAACGCCGCGCGCCGCTCGACTCGCTCGGCCGCAAACTTATCGCTCACCAACGCATCAAGATCATTATGTTCGACAGGCACGCCGCAATTCGGACATACAGATCCCAGCCCGACGTCATGACCGCACTCACGG
>NZ_LZZV01000081.1:0-767 GCF_014170385.1 Delftia sp. UME58 | reverse complement strand
CCTCTGACGGAGTCACCACGCCTGCAAGGAGAGCAGCCCATGGAAGAAGTCGAACTCGCCACATTGCAAGCTGCCTGCCGGACTTTGGCGCGATCGACCTTATGGTCAGAACAGGGCACGCCGGAAATCGCAGTGGCCAAGCTGGCGGGCGAGTTTCTGCAGGTTGCCTCGGATCAGCTTGCCACCGTAGTTGAATCGGGCCGCGATCCACACATAGTGACGCGGGCGATATGCTACCTCGCACACACCCACGTCATTCCATCCAGGCGTATGGCTAAATGGTGGTTCACCGAAATGTTGGCATGCCTGGTCGAACTTGCAGTCCCTTCGATGATTCAGACACCAGCTTCGGCGGCTTTTCTACGCGATGTGCATGAAGGGATAGCAAATTGGACTGACTCATAAAGGATCTTTTCGACGCCCGCCGAATTGCCTGGGGTAATCAGTCGATCGGTTTCGTCGTAGTCGCGGAACAGCGCTTATATGCCTGTTGGGGATGGCTCGGTGCGGGGTATTTTCTCACGAGCCGGCCAGCATCAACCAGCGGGTTCAAATAGTGCTTTCTTAACGATGCGTCTGAGCGACTCAACGCCTGCGCTAGGTCGCGGAGCGTTACAAACTGTTCGTCGCAGAGGGACACTATGAGCTCTTCCATCCGGTCTGGAGGCATCCGCGCGGGAAGCGGACCGGGCCCAAGCAATTCTTGTAAGCGTTCTTTAAGACCCAGGGTGGTGTCCTGCACAACGCTCTTATGTCCAGAGAGAGAC
>NZ_LZZV01000080.1:0-50308 GCF_014170385.1 Delftia sp. UME58 | reverse complement strand
GCCCCGCCCCCATCGCCTCCCCCAGCGCCCTGCACTGTTCCAGCTCAGTTGCGGCAATCCGCTTGGGTGCCAGTATGGCTTCAGTGGTCTGGGCGTGGGTGCAGATGATCAGGGGCTCGGCCACGGGCTTGAGGCGCCAGCCGGTGGCGATGCGGGCGATCTGGCGGGCGGCGTTCTGGCCGTCGCTGCCCGCGCAGATGAGGCTGGCATAGGGCCGGCCGTTGAGGTGATCCAGCGCCGCGTAGTAGCTGCGGTCGAAGAAGTCCTTGAGCTGTCCGCTGATGGCGGCCAGGTTTTCCGGGGTGGCGAAGAGGTAGCCGTCGGCGGACAGCACATCGTCGGGGCCGGCCTCGGAGGCGTGCAGCAGGCGCACCTGCACGCCCTGGCCTTCGGCCGCTGCGCCGTCGCGCGCGGCCTCGGCCATCTGGCGGGTGCCGCCGGTCATGGAGTGGTAGACGATCAGCAGGGTCTTGCTTGCGTTCATGCCGCGAGCATAGACCGATGGTGGGAGAACCGGGCCGCTCCCGCAACGGTACGGCTCAGGTAACCCCCCTGCCGGCCCCATCCGTCAGTGACGCCACGGAAGGCCTGATCCATTGCGGATCATCGAGCTGCCGTTGAATGCAGTCGCGCAACCATTGATGCGCGGGATCCGCCTGATGGCGCGGATGCCAGGCCATGCGCATGGGCTGCACCTGCACGTCGATGGGCAAGGCAAACACCACCAGTCCCAGCGATGCGGCCATGCCATGCGCCGTGCGTGTCGGCACGCAGGCCACCAGGTCGGTGCGGGAGGCCGCAATCAGTGCCGAGAACGAACTGGGCACCAGCAGCGCCAGTTGCCGCTGCAGGCCCAGCGCCTGCAGGGCAACATCCACGGGCGAGCTTTCACCCGGGCGCTGGGTGATGCCGACGTGGCGCGCGGCGGCGAACTGCGCGGCGCTCGGCCGTTGCGACTTTCTGGCGGACTTCAACAGGGGATGGCCGGCGCGCACGACGCCCACCAAGGTCTGCTCCGATATCACCAGGCTCTCGGTTTCCGGGTCCATGCTGCGAAAGCTGCCCACATCCAGGTCGATGCGGCCTTCGCGCAGGGCCCCCGGGTCGGCATGGGTTTCGGGCAGGAACTGCAGGCTGGCCAGCGGCATTTCCGCCTCCAGGGCACGCGAGAGGCTGGCACCGAAGACAACGGCAATGCCTTCGGGCGCCCGCACCACGAAGCGGCGGCGCAGGCCCGCCAGTCCTCCCGCATCGACAGGGTCCTGCAGCGCCCGCGCCTGGGCCAGCAGCGCGCGCACCGGCTCCGCCAGGGCCAGGGCGCGCGGCGTGGGCACCAGGCTGCGGCCCGCACGCACCAGGATGGGATCGCCAAACGCCTCCCTGATGCGTGCCAGCGTATGGCTCATGGCGGGAGTGCTCAGGTGCATGCGCCCGGCCGCCTGCGTCACGCTGCCGGTGCTGAGCAAGGCATCCAGTGCAATCAGCAGGTTGAGGTCGTATGTGTTCGCCATGCGAAATCATACGTTCAATACATTGCACTGTACAAAACCCATACCGCTCCCGACACTGGCGGCCGTTGCCTCAACCCAAGCCCTCGCCGCTGCACGCCCATGACACCCATGACGCCCATGCCCACAACCTCGCTGACTTCCCCGCCCGGTCGGCGGAACCTGCCCCGGCTTTGCTTCGCCATGCTCGTGCTGACGCTCGTCCTCGCGGCCCTGGACCAGACCATTCTTTCGACGGCCCTGCCCGTGATGGCCCGCGAACTGCCGGGCCATTGGCCGCTGGCCTGGGTGTTCTCGGCCTATCTGCTGGCGGCCACCGTGGTGATTGCGCTGTACGGCCGGCTGGCCGATGTGCTGGGCAGAAAGCCCATGCTGCTGCTGGCCATCGGCCTGTTCCTGGCCGGCTCCCTGGCCTGTGGCGCCAGCCATGACCTGCAGCAGCTGGTGCTGGCGCGTGCCCTGCAGGGCGCAGGCGGCGGCGGACTCATGACGCTGACGATGCTGACCCTTGCCGACCTGTTTGCACCTGAACAACGGGCCCGCTACCAGGGCCTGCTTGGCGCCGCCTATGGCGTATCGACCATGATCGGCCCGCTGCTGGGCGGGGCGCTGGTGGAGCATCTGTCCTGGCACTGGGCGTTCTGGCTGAATGTGCCGCTCGCAGGGCTGGCCTGGGGGGTGCTGGCATGGGCACTGCCTGCCAGGGCGGCTGCGCCGGAGGCTGCCGCCGAGCCCCGGCCCCGCCAGCGCATCGACTGGCTGGGTGCCGTGTTGCTGGCCGCAGCCCTGGTCAGCCTGCTGCTGGCCACCCAGCACAGCCACCTGAATCTGCCAGAGCAGCTGTCGCTGTGGGTGCTGCTGGCCCTGGGCGCCAAGTTCGCCCTGGCATTCTTCGTGCGCCAGCGCCGCGCCGCCCATCCGCTGCTGCCCCTGTCGCTGTTTGCCCACCCGGCCTACGCGGCGGTCAGTTTCCTGGCCCTGTCCACGGGCGTTGCGCTGTATGCGGCCGTTGTCTTCCTTCCGCAGTATCTGCAGATCGGCCTGCACCTGTCGCCTACCGGTTCCGCCTGGCACCTGGCGCCACTGATGGCCGGCATCACCACAGGGGCCATTGGCAGCGGCCGGCGCCTGCGCGCCCAGACGCCAGCCGCGTCGCTCGCCCGGGTGGCCTGCGTGCTGATGCTGCTGTCGTTCGGGCTGATCACCGCGGCCTTGCACTGGCTGCCGCAGGCGCCGCTGGCCCTTTCCGCAGGACTGCTGCCGCTGGGCCTGGGATTGGGGCTGATGTTTCCCATCATCACCGTGGTGGCGCAGCGTGTGTCGCCGGCCCGGCACCTGGGCATTGCCACGGCGGCACCCGTCATGCTGCGCAGCCTGGGCGGCGCCGCCGGCGTGGCCTTGCTAGCAGCCCTGCTCACCCATTTGATGAAACAGGAGCTGGCTGCGGCCAGCCCCCTGGCAGCACAGGCCGATGCCGTCACCGCCGCGCTGGGCCACGGGCTGCAGGCCATCTTCGGCTGCGCGGCGCTGGCGGTTCTGGCGGCGTTGGCTGCCTGCCGATGGCTGCCGGTGCGCAAGGCCGCAGCGCGTGACGGCCAGGGAACCCCTGCGGCGCAAAGCGCCGCCATTCGCCGAGGTGCGGAAGGCGCCTAGGCCGCCCGGTGCCTCAGAAGTCCACCGAAGCCGACACCACGAAGGTGCGCGGAATCATCGGCGAGACGGCGCCCCAGGACGTGACACCGGCCCAGGCCTTGCGGTCGGCCACGTTCTGCACCGTGGCGCGCAGCGTGGTCTTGCGGCCTGCGATGCGGGTGGCATAGCGCAGGCCCAGGTCGGTGCGTGTCCAGCCCGGGATGCGCAGGCGGTTGGCCTGGTCCACGAACTGGGCACCGGTGTAGGCCAGGTCGCCGACCAGGGTCAGGCCCTCAAGGGCGGGCACATCCCACTCCACGCCCAGGTTGGCCAGCAGGCGCGAGGTGCCTATGGGCCGGTTGCCCACCAGCGCAGGCGTGGCCGAGCGCGTGATCTCGGGCTTGAGCCAGGTCACGCCACCGAGCAGGCGCAGGCCGCGCGCGGCCTCGCCGTAGGCATACAGCTCCATGCCCAGGTTGCGCTGCTCGCCGTTGGTCTTGTAGACGCCCTGGTCCAGGCCGCCGCTGGGTTTTTCAATGCTGAACAGGGCGGCCGTGGCCATGAAGCTGCCGAAGTCGTACTTGCTGCCCACTTCGTACTGGCGGCTCTTGTAGGGGCGCAGCACCTCGCCGTAGTTGCTGGCCGCGGGCGGCGCGATATCGCCCTT
Organism: Delftia sp. UME58; assembly: GCF_014170385.1. Taxonomy (NCBI): domain Bacteria; kingdom Pseudomonadati; phylum Pseudomonadota; class Betaproteobacteria; order Burkholderiales; family Comamonadaceae; genus Delftia; species Delftia sp. UME58. The sequence continues at coordinate 46,501 of NZ_LZZV01000080.1, read as the reverse complement.
GCTCAGGCCTTCGATGTAGTTGGCGTAGAGGCTCCAGTTGGGCGCCTGGCGCCAGACCACGCCCACGGCCGGCGTGGTCACGCTCTCGTCGTAGACATTGGCGGTGCCGCCCGTGAGCACGTTGTAGTTGGTGGACTTGATGGCCTGGTGGCGCAGGCCCAGCGACAGTTGCAGCCTGTCCTGCAGCAGCGAGAGCGTGTCCACCAGGGCCAGGCTGGTGTTGCGGTTGTCATGGATGCGCGGAATGGCCGAAGGCCGCGCAATGCTCTGCGGCGCATGGGCAATGGGCGCATAGATGTTGGACGCCACGGTAGAGCCCGCCTGCAGCGCGCGATGAAAATCCTCGCGGTAGCTGGCCAGCTGCAGCGTGACCGAATGCTTGACACCGGCCAGCGCAAAGCGCGAGCGCAGGCCCGCGTCGATGGTGCTGCGATCCACGTCGAACACCGCGTAGGTGGGCGTGATGCTGGTGGCGCCCGCAGCACTGGTCAGGCGCGGGGCCGAGTCATAGATGCGGTCCACATCGGCGCGCGACTGGCCGATGTTGGCGAACAGCGTGAGCTGCTGCGTGAGGTCCAGTTCGGTGCGCAGCAGCACGGCGCGCTCGCGGTTCTTGGACCATTCCCAGGGCTGGGTCACGTTGCGCCGGCCATCCGGCGCAGCAGGCATGGAGGTGAGCCCCGTGGGCATGATGGGCCGGCCCACGCCGTCGATGCGCTCGTCCTGCGAGAGCAGGTCCAGCGTGGCACGGAAGCGCTCCACCTCGTAGTCCAGCGCCACGGCCAGCACATGGCCGTCGGTGCTTTGATGGTCCATGGACGTATCGCCGCCGTACTTGCTGGCGTTCACGCGGATGCCGTACTGGGCCTCGTCGCCAAAGCGCCGGCCCACGTCGGCATGGGCACGCCAGAGGCTGTCCGAAGTCCAGCCCGTGGTCAGCCGCGCCACGTCTTCATTGGCGCGCTTGGGAGCGATGTTGATCACCCCGCCCACCGAGCCGTTGGGCGACATGCCGAACAGCAGCGCGCCCGGGCCCTTGACCACCTCGATGCGGTCCACGTACTCGGTGCGCACGCGGTAGTTGGGGGCAATGCCGTAGATGCCGTCAAAGGCGATCTCGCCCGAGTTGCCTTCCCAGATCGGAAAGCCCCGGATGTAGAGGTTGTCCACGTTGCCGCCCGGCAGCACGGTATAGCGCACGGAAGGGTCGCGGTTCACCGCCTCGGCAATGGTGCCGGCCTGCTGGTTGCGCACGGCCTCGGACGTGTAGCTGGTGGTGCTGAACGGCGCCTGCATGTTGCCGGTATTGCCCAGCACGCCCAGGCGCACGCCCTTGGCCACCTGCCCGCCGGCGTAGGGTGCGGGCAGCAGGCTCACATACTGGTCGCCGGCCGTGACGGTGATCTCGGACAGGCGGTGCGCGTTCTCCGGCAGGTTGTCGGGCGCATGGGCCGCAGCGGGAAGCAGGGTCAGCGTGCCGCCCTCGATGCGCCCCTGCAGGCCGCTGCCCTGCAGCAATGCCGCCAGGCCCTGGCGCACATCGTGGCTGCCGTTGAGCGCCGGGGCCTGCCGGCCCTGCACCAGTTCGGAGGAGTAGGTGAGCTGCAGCCCCGCCTGGCGCGCGAACTGGCTCAGCGCCTGGGCCAGCGGCTGGGCCGGCACGTCGAAGGACACCGATTGCGCGGCGGCCAACTGCAGTTGCAGGCCCAGCACCAGGCCTGCACATGCATGAAAAACCGCTGTGCGGCGGAGACGGAGACGGAGGCGGAATCGGGAGGACTTGGGAGCGGACATAAGGACTTTCTGGAAGACAGGCTCATTGCGAATCGCCGGCACAGGCAGGGCGCCCGGCCTTTCATATGCAAATACGAGTCACTCCCAAAAACCCTGAAAAAAACCTCACGGCTCCGCGCGCCCGCCGCGCCGCGCAATCCGCAGGCCGCCGTCGTCCAGCACGCTGACCTGCACCGGCGCGAACTGCGGCAGCCCGCGCAGCCAGCGCTCGGCCTGGGCAATGCGCACATGGCCGCTGATGGCCAGTTGCGCCGCGCCCTCCTCCACCACCAGGCGGCGCCGCGTGTAGCGGCCCAGCCGGTGCACGACGCGGCCCAGCGGTTCCTGCTCGAAGACCAGTTCGCCCTCGCGCCAGGCCGCGGGCCGTTGCTGGGGCTGCGGCTGCCAGGCAGCGCCGTCGGTATCTCCTGCCCCGCCATCCAGGGGAATGCGCAGCGACTGGCTGTGCTGCAGCAACTGGCTGCGTCCGGTGGCCGCATGCTCCACCCGCACCTGGCCCGACTCCACCTGCACGCGCACCGCATCGGGCTCCAGTTCCACGCCAAAGCGCGTGCCCAGCACGGTCACGCGCAAGGGGCCGGCCTCCACCACAAAGGGCCGCGCCGCATCGCGCGCCACAGCAAAGAAGGCGGCGCCTTCCAGCAGCCGTGCCTGTCGCAGGTCGGCACGGTAGGTCAGTGCCACGCGGCTGGCGGCGTCCACACGCAGCACGCTGCCATCGGGCAGTTCCAGGCTGCGCTGCACGCCCGTGGTGCTGGCCAGTTCACCTTGCCACAGCACGCGGCGGCTCCACATCTGCCAGGCGGGCCAGGCCGCGCTGGCCATGCCGGCCACGCCCAGCAGTGCGCCAAGGGCACGCCGCCGCCGCTTTCTGGAAGAGGCCTGCAAGCCCGCCTCCACCCCGCCGCGCCAACGCAGCAAGGCGGCTTCCAGGCAGGCATCGGCCTGCATCAGGTCACGCTCCACGGTGTTCAGGGAGACCTGCAGGCGCCGGGCGATGTCGGCCTGCCGCTCGCCATGCAGGCGGTGGGCCAGCAAGGCGGCCTGCATGCGCTGGGGCAGGCCGGCAATCGTGCGCTCCACCACGGCCAGTGCCTGGCGGTACATGGCGCGGTCGGCCACATCGCCTTCGGCCTCGGGCTGCAATTGCGCCCAGTCGTCCATGCAGCGCTGCTGCGCGCCACGCTGGCGCAGCCGGTCTATCGCCAGGTGCTTGGCCGTGGCAAACAGGTAGGCCCGCGCGGCTTCGAGCGTGGGCGAGCTGCCATCGGGCAGCTGCGGCGGCGCATCGGCCAGGCGCAGCCAGGTTTCCTGGGCCAGTTCCTGCGCCTCGTCGCGGCTGCCGGTCTTGCCGGCCAGATAGGACACCAGCTGCTGCTGGCAGGCACAGAAAAGCTGGTGCCAGCGCGCAGCGGTCCAGGAAGCGGAAGGGGTGGGCATGGCCGGGGGGAGGTGGGGAATCGACAACGAGAATGACTATCATTCTAGTTTTGTTTGCCAATGGCCCCTGGCGCAACAGCCCCATGCGATGCACTCTTGAAGCACAGTTCCAGTTCGCAATGGGGACTGCCCAGAAAGCGGATGTCCCCGCCTGCATTGCGCAATATCTTGCGGGTGATGGCCAGTCCCAGGCCGGCGCCCCTGCTGCCAGGCCGCGCCTTGCTGAAGCGGGTGAACATGGCTTCCTGGCGGTCGGGCGGAACGCCATGCCCCTGGTCGGCCACCGTCAGGCGGATCACGTCACCTTCAACCGCCGTCATGGCCACCAAGACATCTCCCTGGCCATGGTGAAAGGCGTTCTCGAGCACATTGGAGATGGCGGTGTGCAGCAGGCTTGCGTCGCCCTGGCAGTGCACGCCATCGATGAGGTCCACCTCCATGCGGCGCGAGCCGGCCTCGAACAACGGCAGCATTGCGGCGATGGCCTCCCTCACCAGCCGCGTGAGATGCGTGGACGCTGCGGCGCGAGCAGCCTCGCCAGCGCCCAGGTCCTGCTCCTGGCGCGCCAGCAGCAACAGCTGCTCGGCCACGCGGCGCAGGTAGCGCACATCGCCGTCCACGGCCTGCCAATCGGGGCTGGGGTCCGTGCGCGCCTTTTGCAGGCGCAGGTCCAGCACGGTCAGGGGCGTGCGCAGTTCATGCGCCGCGTCGGCGACCAGGCGCTTCTCGTTGGCCAGCGACTGCGCCAGATCCTCCAGTGCGCGGTTGACGGCTTCGGCCAGCGGCAGCAGTTCGCGCGGCAGCCGGGCGGTCGGAATGGGCTGGACCTGGCCTGGCTTCATACCCTGCACAAAACGTGCGGCCTGCTGCACGGGCCTGAGCGTCCAGCGCATCATCCAGTAGATGAGCAGCAGCGCCAGCAGGCCTACAGGCACCAGCATGACCAGGCTTTGCAGCAGCTTGGCGTGCAGCAGATCGCCAATGGCCTGGCGCTCCAGCACATCGCGCTTGGCCACCATCAGGGTGGCTCCATCGGCCAGCGGTGCGGCCACGTTGACAACCTGGCCGCTGTAGATGGGCAGCCGCAACAGCGGCGCCCGCGCATCGTCCGGCGGCAGGCGCAGGCGGCGCGGGGATTGGAGGTTGTCGGAGAACCAGAGCACCCTCCCCTCGGGCGAATACAGCGTGTACGACAGCTCGCCGCCCGCATGGCTTTTGGGCAGGCGGGCCGGATCGCTTTGCATGGTGAAGCCTTCGGCGATCTCCCGCGCCTGGATCACCATCGCCACGCGGCGCAGCTGGTCGCGCGTGTCGTACAGCGACAGCGACAGTGCTCCGGCGCCAGCCGCAAAGGCCAGCGCCAGCCCCAACAGCACGCGCCGCTCAAGACTGGTGCTCTTCATGCGCGGCAGCGGGCAAGACCATGCGGTAGCCCACGCCACGCACGGTATCTATCAGCACATTGGCGCCGCCGTCGCGCAGCTTGCGGCGCAGGCGCGAGATCAGCGCCTCCACGGCATTCAGGGTCACGCTCTCGCGCGAGGCGTACAGGTGCTCTTCCATGCGTTCCTTGACCACGATGCGGGGCCACACGCGCAGCATCTCCTCCAGCAGCATGGCCTCGCGCCGGAGCAGATCGATGTGCCTGCCATCCACGGTCGCATGGCGGGAATCGGTTTCAAAGGCCAGATTGCCCAGGCTCAGCCGAGGCTCGCGGCCGCCCTGGGCACGGCGCAGCACGGCGCGTACGCGCGCTTGCAGCTCGGAGATGTCAAAGGGCTTGAGCACATAGTCATCGGCGCCGCAATTGAGCCCGGCCAGGCGGCTTTCCAGCGCGTCGCGTGCCGTGAGGATGATGCAGGGGGTTCTGCGGCGGCGGTCATCGCAGCGGGCCAGCACCTGCATGCCATCCATGTCGGGCAGCCCCAGGTCCAGGATCAGGGCCTCATAGTCGGCGACGGCAAGCGCGTCCAGCGCCTGCCGTCCGGTGGCGGCCACATCCACCGCGAACCCCATGCGCTCCAGATGGGCCTGCAACAGCGCTCGCAAATCTTGGTGGTCTTCAACAACGAGCAGCTTCATCGGTCAGACGTTGATCAGGAATGTCGGATACAAATACGAATCAGACGTATTTTAAATTTGAAAGCTGCAAGGCCAGCGCCATGACGCCGCAAGATCCAGAACCTGCGCCCCCCGCAAGCCCTGAGCCGGCTTAGCCAGCCGCCTGCAGCGCAGCCCCCGCCTGGCCGTTGCCCGGGCGAGGGCGCCCCACCCCACCCCATCACCCGCACCGCCTGCCCGGCGGCGCGTGCCGTCGTGTACGGACAACCCCATTTTCAATAGCGACCGGAGCCAACCAGTGATCGACTCTTTCCTGCAGCCGGCCAGGGCCTGCCCCCCTGCCCACCCGCTCACCCTCATCGGCAAAGGCCTAGCCTGTCTGCTGACCGGCAGCACCGTGCTGCTGGCCCATGCACAGCAGGCGGCCGGCGAAGGCAAGCTGTCCGAAGTGGTGGTGACCGCCACAGGCTTCGAGCAATCGCTGGCCGACGCGCCTGCCTCCATCACCGTGGTGACAGCCAAGGAGCTGGAAGGCAAGCGCTACCGCGACGTGACCGATGCCCTGCTCGACATTCCAGGCGTCACCATCGAGGGCGGTGCGGGCGGCAAGATCGAATCCACGCAGATCTATATCCGCGGCCTGGGCGAGGACTACACCCTGTTCCTGGTGGACGGCAAGCCCCTGGGCAGCTCCTCCCAGGCCTACTACAACGGCTTCGGCGGCGCGCAGCAGACAAGTTGGCTGCCACCCATGTCGGCCATCGAACGCATCGAGGTCATTCGCGGCCCCATGTCGTCGCTGTACGGATCCAGCGCGCTGGGCGGGGTGATCAACATCATCACCAAGAAGGTGTCCACGCAATGGACCGGCAGCGTCACCATGGACGGAACGATGCAGGAAAACCCACAGGCCGGCAGCGAGGGCCAGCAGCGCTTCTACCTCAGCGGCCCGCTGGTACAGGACCGGCTGGGCCTGACGCTGTACGGCTCGCGCTTCAAGCGCCATGAGGACCGGTTCACCGGCGGCTACGCCGCCCGCGAGAACCGCGACATCACCGCCAAGCTGGCCTGGAAACTCACCGGCAACCAGACCCTGGGCCTGCAGGCCACGCGCGGCACCGGGGACAACGAGCGCACGGCCCGCACGGGCGCCGCAGGCTCGGTGCAGAACGAACGCAACTACTACGCGCTGACGCATGACATCGAATGGGGCTCGCGCATCCGCACCAGCTCCTTCATCACGCGGGAGAACGTGCAGATAACCAATGGCGCCTACCAGTCCGAATACCGGGCCACCTACCTGCAGTCCAAGACCGTCGTGCCGCTGGACCGGCACATGGTCTCGTTCGGTGCCGAGTACAAGAACGAAGAGACTGCGCATGACGGCAGCCGCTTTCCGGGATCGCGCAACATCAACCTCGAACGCTGGCAGATGGCCCTGTTTGCCGAGGACGAATACTTCCTGACCGACCGCTTCTCCGTCGTGGGCGGCATACGCTACGACCGCAACCAGCACTACGGCAGCGAATGGATTCCGCGCCTGTACGGCATCTACCGCCTGAGCAGTGCACTGACCCTCAAGGGCGGCATCAGCGGCGGCTACAAGGCACCCACCCTCAAGCAGGCCGACGACAACATCGTGGAAATCGCTGCGCGTGGCGCGGCCTGGGACATGGGCAACAAAAACCTCAAGCCCGAGAAAAGCACCAACTACGAAATCGGCCTGAACTGGACGCCCGCGCAGGACGTGAACGCCAGCATCACCGCCTACCAAACCGACTTCAAGGACAAGATCAGCACGCAGACCATCTGCACCAGCCCCACCTCCGCCCCCGCCTGCGAATACAACGGCGAAGTGCGCTCGCGCATCAACCAGTACGTCAACGTCAGCTCGGCCACTATCAAGGGACTGGAGCTGGCCTACGGCATGCCCATCGCCCTGCCGCTGGGCCGGGGTCGGTTCAACACCTCGTACACCTTCACCTCCAGCGACGTGGCCAGCGGACCGGACGCCGGCAGGCCCCTCAACAACCTGCCCCGCCACATGCTCAATCTGGGCGCGGACTGGAACATCACGGGCCAGATCAAGCTCTGGGGCAAGGCCCGTTACAAGAGCAGGAGCATAGACGGCGGCACGGCCCAGCTACCCGCCTACACCCTGGTGGACATAGGCGCCAGCTACCAGGCAACGCCCAACATCCAGCTGTTCACAGGCCTGTACAACCTGCTGGACAAGACCGTGAACCTCGCCGACTACGGCAAGACGCTGGATGGACGGCGCTTGTATTTGGGGGTGACGGCGCAGTTTTGAGGGTAGCGGCATAGAAGACCGAGCGATTTCATCGCATCAGGTGGAGAAAGCTACGGGCACGAGCATTAATCAGTCCCAGACACTGGGAACGTGCAGGGTCTCGGCCTTTCTCGCCCTGGGAACCGGAATATATTTGGACAAGGCATCTTTTTCGCGCCGGACTTCATTGCAGGTGATTTCAGCGCTGCGGAAGATGCGCTTTCCCTGCGGACCACCGCTGGAGAAGGGCCTCACTTCAATGCGCACGCTTACGGTCTCAGGCAAAGGAGACCCGTTTGCCGCTTCAGCGCCGCATAGCAGGTTCAGTTTTCTCTGAGCACTGCTGTGAGATGAGTGACGAGAACTCTTGGTGGGATTACCCTGGGCATCGAATCCAAGAACATTCCAGTCCAAAACCGGTTCAGCACGAACAAGGCATGCGCTGCCCGCCACTAAAACAAAAGCAACAAGGGATTTCATGGATCCATCGAGAAATTGCACCGACTCTTAACGCCCATTCATCAATGGTCATTGAATGAAAGTGCCTGCCTGTAGAAAGATGACTAGCCGTCCGGATTATGCAGTGACTTCAATAGGCGGACTTGCCGGCAGTATGCCGAGGAAAACCCGGCCCGGGCCCGCTACCACCTCGACGCGGCCTCCCGCAGCGCATCCACCGCCATGTCGATGAAGGCCCGCACGCGATGCGCGGCATGGCGCCCTTCCCTGTGCACCACATGAATCGGTAGCGGTGGCCGCTCGAAGGGCTCCAGCACCAGGCGCAGTGCGCCGTCCTGCACGGGTTTGGCGATCTGGTAGAGCGGCAGGCGCGTGATGCCTTGCCCGGCCAGGGCGCAGTCCGCCGCAGCCTCGTTGGTCATGGACATGAGGCGCGGCTGCAGGCGCACGGCCAGGGCCTTGTCGCCTTCGAGAAACCGCCATTCGGGCGTGGAGGTGAGGCCGGATGCGGTGATGGTGGTGTGCTGCGCTAGCTCCTCGGGCCGCTGGGGCACGCCGTGGCTGGCCAGGTATGCGGGCGAGGCGCACAGCACCTGCCGCACGCTGCCCACGCGGATCGCCTGCAGCGAGGAGTCGGGCAGCTCGCCTATGCGCACGGCCACGTCCACGCCCTCGTCCACCAGGCTGACCACGCGGTCCACAAACCAGCAGTTGACGTCCACCTCGGCAAACCGGCCCAGGTAGTCGTGCACCACAGGCAGCACGTGCATGCGCCCGAAGTTGACCGGCGCCGTGAGCGTGAGCCGGCCGCGTGGTGCGGCATGGGCGCTGGCGGCATGCTCGTCGGCCTCTTCCAGCTCGGCCAGGATGCGGCGGCAGCTGTCGGCATAGGCCGTGCCGGCCTCGGTCACGCGCACGAAGCGCGTGGTGCGCGTGAGCAGGCGCACGCCCAGGCGCTCCTCCAGGTCGGAGACGGCCCGCGTCACCACCGAGGGCGAGACCTTGAGCCGACGTGCGGCCGAGGCGAAGCCGCCCGTGTCCACCACTGCGAGAAATGCCGTCATGGACTGGAAGCGATCCATCTGTGCCTGCCTTGTCTGTGTCGTATGTCTGCCCGGCTGCGGGCGGCCCGCGCAGGACTGCCCAGGTTTGCCCAGGTTTGCGCCGGCGCTTTGTTCGCATTCCCGCAAGAGTGACTTGCCATCGCCGGGGATTCTAAAGATGCGGGCAGGGAAGGAGGATACGTTCCGTGGCGCCGAAAACCGGCGCCTTCACCAACCCCAAGGAACCGCAATGAAGCTCTACCACTTTCCCCTGTCCGGCCACGCCCACCGCGCCCGCCTCTTCCTCGGCCTGCTGGGCGTGGAGCATGAGCTGGTCCATGTGGACCTGGCCAACGGCGCGCAGAAGAAGCCCGAATTCCTGGCGCTGAACCCGCTGGGCCAGGTGCCGGTGCTGGACGACGATGGCACGGTGATTGCCGACTCCAACGCCATCCTGGTCTACCTGGCGCGCAAGCTGGACCGCCAGGACTGGATGCCCCTGGGCGCACAGGCCGAGGCCGAGATCCAGAAATGGCTGAGCATCGCCGCAGGCCCCATTGCCTTCGGCCCGGCGGCGGCCCGGCTGGTCACGGTGTTCAAGGCGCCCTTCCAGGCCGAGGAAGTGATAGCCCGCGCCCACGCCATCCTCGGCAAGATCGAGGCGCAACTGGCCACCCGCCCCTTCCTCACCGGCGCCACGCCAACGATTGCCGACGTGGCCCTGTACAGCTACATCGCCAGCGCGCCCGAGGGCAATGTGGACCTGCAACCCTACCGCGAAGTGCGCGCCTGGCTGGGCCGCATCGAGGCGCTGCCCGGCTTTGTGGCCTTTGCCCGGACACCGGCCGGCCTGCGGGCCTGAGTGCCTGAGCCACACCTCCCCTGAAACCCCGGCAAAGGAGCGCACCATGCACCCGCAACCCCTGCAAAACCCCGCATCGCCCTGGCATGCGGGCGAACTGGCCATCCAGCAAAGCGTTGGCGTCGTGGGCCGCATGGACATGCCGGGCCGCAAGTTCCTGCGCCCCTTTCTGCTGGACCAGCACCGCGAGTTCTATCCACTGCTGCATTTCGTGGTGCTGGGCAGCGTGGATGCGCAAGGCGACGCCTGGGCCACGGTACGGGCCGGCGAGCCGGGCTTCCTGCGCTCTCCCGATCCATCGACCCTGCGTGTGGCGGCAGGCCGCGATGCGGCCGACCCGGCCGAGCCGGGCCTGGCCGACGGCCATGCCGTGGGCCTGCTGGGCATGGACCCCCTGACGCGCCGGCGCAACCGGCTCAACGGCTCGGTGCGGCGCAGGGCAGGCGCCGATGGGGCGGGCGCCTTCGACATCGGCGTGGTCCAGAGCTTCGGCAACTGCCCGCGCTATATCCAGAACCGCAGCGTCCGGTTTGTCCGGCCTGCCGGGGAGCCTACGCAGGTGCCGGCGGTCGAACTGGCATCGCTGGACCCGCGCGCACAGGCCCTGATTACGCAGGCGGATACGTTCTACGTGGCGTCCTACGTTGATGGGGAGGATGGCCTGCGCCAGGTCGATGTCTCCCACCGTGGCGGCAAGCCGGGCTTTGTGCGGATCGACGCCGATGGAACGCTGACCATCCCCGACTTCTCGGGCAACCTGTTCTTCATGACCCTGGGCAACTTCCTGGTCAATCCCAAGGCGGGCCTGCTGTTCATCGACTCCGGAACCGGGGAGATGCTGCAAATGACAGGCGAGGCCAGCGTCATCCTCGACTCCCCGGAGATCGCGGCCTTCGAGGGCGCCGAGCGGCTGTGGACCTTCAAGCCCCGCCGCATCGTGCGCCGGCCCGACGCCCTGCCGCTGCGCTGGAGCATGGCGGCCGACGGCTGGTCGCCCCACCTGCAGATGACCGGAAGCTGGGCCGATGCCGGCCAGCGCCTGGCCGCCGCCCGGCTGGGGCAGCAGTGGCGGCCGTTCCGGGTGGCGCAGGCCGTGGACGAGAGTTCCACCATCCGCTCGCTCTACCTGGAGCCTGCCGATGGCATGGCCACGGTGCCACCCCTGGCCGGCCAGCACCTGCCGCTGCGCCTCACGCTGGCGGACGGCAGCCATCTGCAGCGCATTTATACGCTGTCGCTGGCGCCTTCGGACGGGCGCTTGCGCATCAGCGTCAAGAGGCAAGGCCGCGCATCCAGCCACCTGCATGGCCTGAAGCCCGGCGATCTGGTCGAGGCCCGCCCGCCCGCCGGCAGCTTCACCGTCGATGCCGCCCTGCGCCGCCCCGCCGTGCTGCTGGCCGCAGGCATAGGCATCACGCCCTTGCTGGCCATGCTGCGCCACATCGTCCACGAAGGCCTGCGCACCCGCAGCCTGCGGCCCACCTGGCTGTTCCAGGCGGCTCGCACGCGCAGCGAACGGGCCTTTGACGCGGAAATCGCAGAACTGCTGAAGGCAGGCAATGGCGATCTGCACTGGATCCGCACGCTCAGCCAGCCTCGCGCGGCGATGGCCGGCCGCGACTACGACCATGAGGGCCACATCGACATGGCCCTGCTGAAAGCCACCCTGCCCTGGGACGACTACGACTTCTACCTCTGCGGCCCGGACGCCTTCATGCAGGCCACCTATGACGGCCTGCGCGAACGCAATGTGCCCGACGAGCGCATCCACGCAGAAGCCTTCGGTCCCTCGGCCCTGAAGCGCTCCATGGCCGGTGCGGCCCCCGCCGCCGAACTGCCTGCACCCGCCACACAGCCTGTCCGCATCCTCTTTGCCGACTCGGCCAAGGAAGCGCGCTGGAAGCCCGGCGACGGCAGCCTGCTCGAAGTGGCCGAGGCCCGGGGGCTGGAGCCCGCCTTCGGCTGCCGGGGCGGCAGCTGCGGCGACTGCCGCGCTCGCGTGCTGGAAGGCGGCGTGACCTATGCATCCCCACCCTCCTTCGCCGTGCCGGCGGGCGAGGCCCTGATCTGCTGTGCGGTGCCTGCGCAGGGGACGGGGGAGGCTTTGCATCTGGCGTTGTGAGGAGCCTGTCACTGCGCGCTTTCCACATCAGGGCATACCGACGGCAAAGACACATCAGCGATTGCTGCCCAATGCTTGGCTGCATCTAGCTTTCTATCTGAACGAGTATCGATTCATCAAGCTCTATGACTTCAAACAGGCCCTGCCCCCGCTCATAGACCTCCCCTGACAGGAACCGAACCACTTTCTGGCCGATGTGCATGCACATCTCCACGACAAAGCCATCTGCATCCCGGCGCATGTCTTTTATCCGCACAAGACCCAAGGGCAACTCAGCCAGCAGTCGGTCACGGTAACCAATGGATGCAGGCACGCCGGGACCCGACTCAGACGCCTCTGGAGTCACAAGGTACAGGCCGTGAAAACCGCTGCCATCGTCGATACGGGAAAGCATTGACCAGACACGTCCGTCCACCAGTTGGATCCAAATCTCGATGAACTGGAGATAGGGCACCTGCGGATGGCTCCAGACTGCTTCGCCAGGTACCCAGTGCTGCCGACCTGATTCATCCATATCCCAGCGGCCGCCTTCGGCCAACGCCATCTCGCAAGCTCGCCAGCCCACAATCACCTGCTGGTCGAGATCCTGAAGGGACGGGAACTGGCGCGGCCCCATGGGCTGGATGGAGCTCCCGGGGGCCGGCTCGGTGTCATCGATATGGACTACCGCGAACCCTTCCTGCTCACTCGGCGGCTCGAACATGGCAAACACGCTGCGAATGGCCTGCTCCGGCACTTGGTGATCGGCTCGCCGCTGCGTATTCCTCCGCAAGGCGGTCTGCAAATCGGCTTTGAGCCAAATACAGACTACCGGCACCCCATGTGATCTGGCGATCTGAATGGAACGCTCACGATGCACCGCCTTCGGAAGGGCTGCATCAAAGAACACCGCATCACCGCCCAACGCTACGGCGTTCCGTTGAATCCAGCTGCTCTTGCCTGCAGCTTGCACCCCGACCACCACATAGAGCTTGGTCGCGGGCGAGCTGGCAGACAGTGCTTTGTCCAAGTCCCGGTACGCCAACTCCCATGCGGCAGCACTGCGTTCCGGGGTGAACAGGCGACCTTGTTCGGTTTCCAGATAGTGGTCTGGATTGATGTGCTTTGTGGTTTCCATGAATGGCCAAGGCTTTATGGAGGAGCAATGTAACTGTGCGCCGCACCAAACGGTCACCAGACAAACGGCGTTGCCAAGACCATTGGCCTTCATCGATACACTCGCTGCAATTCCGGCGCCGACCATCTACACCGCAATTCCCAAGCCCCTACCCATGAAACTCGCCGTCCACCTGCTTCGCCTGCCGTCCTTGGTTCTTGCCTGCCACATCGGCATAGCCAGTGCACAGCAAACCACACCAGCGCCAGGCACCTATGTCCGCAAAGGCGGGGGCGGCGATCTGGTGGTGCAGGCTGGCGGCAAGTTCCACATCCAGACCGTGGGCGCCAATGGTCATACCTGCGAATTGGAAGGCACCATCACCAACGGCCGGGCCAGGATGGCGAATTCGGCCTGCGCCGTGGACTTCACGCCTGCCGGTCAGCGTGTCGGCATCGACACGGCCACCGCCGATGCATGCCGGGACTTCTGCGGCATGCGGGCCTGGTTCGGTGGCGATTACCTTCGGCCCACACCCGGCTGCACGGACAAGGCCATTGCCGCATCGCGCAGAAACTTCAAGCGCGCGTACGACGCCAAGGACTACCGCCTGGCGCTGACCACGCTGGCGCCGGTGCTGCAGGACTGCGATGAGGTGCTGACCGGCGTCGCCAAAGGCTGGCTGCGCAACGACCTGGCGCTGGCGCAGCTTCGCTCGGGCGATGCAGCCGCCTGCCGCCAGACCCTGGCGCCGCTTGCCGAGGAAGCCGGCAGGACGGATCAGGAACTGCGCGAGGCCTATCCGCCCACCGATGCCGATGTGGTGCTGCCCATGCTCAAGGCAGCGCGCACCAATCTGCGTTTGTGCAGTTGAGCGGAGCCATCGCCATGAAAGATCCCGCATCGCCCACCGCAGGAATCTCCGGGCATTTCCGGCGTGAGGCGAAGTGGATGCTGTGGGTGCTTGGCGTGCTGCCCTTGGCGCTTGCCTTGCTGGCAGCGTGGCTGGCGCCGCTGATCCTGAATCATGCCGAGAAGGACAAATGCCTGACAGCTGGAGCACAGATCTCCAGGCAAACCGGCAGGTGCGAACGCCCTGAACAGGCGCCCCCGAAGGAGTGACTTGCGGGCTGTCCCGTTGCCCGCCTGGCCCACGACGATGCCCTGTGCTTGGGCGTGGTGCTCATGCTGTAGCGGATCGGCGGTGGCCCGGGCGTCTTGCCCTATCCTTGTGCGCTTTCATTCCAACTGAGCAGCGCCCTTGAACAGGGCTTGACCCCTTGCCACCCATGACCGATATACGCCCCGCCCGCTTTCCCGAAGACCTCGACGCCGTGGTCCGCATCTTCCGGGAATACGTGGCCAGTCCCACCGTGAGCCTGGACTTCCAGGACTTCGAGACCGAGTTCGCCGCCCTGCCCGGCAAGTACGCCGCACCCCAGGGCTGCGTGCTGCTGGCCTGGAAAGACGGCCAGCCCGTGGGCTGCGCCGCCCTGCGCCAAGTGGATGCGCAGACAGGCGAAATGAAGCGCGTCTACGTGCGCCCCACGGTACGCGGCGAGAACCTGGGTCGCCGCCTGGTGGAAGGCATCCTGGACGCTGCGCGCCACGCAGGCTACAGCCGCATCTGCCTGGACGTGCTGCCCGAGTTCCAGGCTGCGCAGCGGCTGTATGAAAACCTGGGTTTTGTGGATGCGGAACCGGTGAGCTTCAACCCTGTGCCGGGGACACGGTACCTGGCGCTGGATCTTTGACAAGCAAAAGGCGCAGGCCGCCAAGCCTGCGCCTTTTGCATCCTCCGGCAGCTGTTCTGCCGGCGTTCCTCAGAACGCCTCTTCACTCATCTGCGCGCAAGTCATGTCGCGCTCACGCACGACCTTGAGCCAGGCGCCGATCTTCGGCAGTTCGTAGCCAAAGAAGTAGCGCATGGCGGCCATGCGGCCAGCGTTGGCGGGAGCGGTCAGGCCCGGGTCTTTGTCCAGCACGGCCAGGGACACGTCCAGCCAGGTCCAGGCCAGTACCGTGTGGCCGAAGGCCTGCATGTAGGGCACGGCATTGGCCAGGGCCTGTTGCGGGTCGTCGGTGGCCCATGCGGCCTTGGTGGCGGCGCCGACTTCCTGCAGGGCCTTGGCCAGTTCATTGGCATGGCCGGCCAGCTCGGGCCGGGCCATGGCGCGCCCGATGGTGTCGTTGATGCGCGTGGCCAGCAGTTGCAGGCCCTTGCCGCCCTCCATGAGCACCTTGCGGCCCAGCAGGTCCATGGCCTGTATGCCGTGCGTGCCCTCATGGATCATGTTCAGGCGGTTGTCGCGCCAGTATTGCTCCACGGGGAAGTCGCGCGTGTAGCCGTAGCCGCCGTGGATCTGGATGGCCAGGGAGTTGGCCTCCAGGCAGAACTCGCTGGGCCAGCTTTTGGAGATGGGGGTCAGCACTTCCAGCAGCAGCCGGGCCTCGGCCACGGATTCGGGCGTGCCGGTGTGCTGCTCATCGACCAGGCGCGCGCAGAACAGGTTCAGCGCCAGCGCGCCTTCGCAATAGGACTTCTGCGCCAGCAGCATGCGCTTGACGTCGGCGTGCTCGATGATGCGCGACTGGGGGCGCGTGGCATCCTTGCCGGCTGCACCCGGCGCCCCCTTGATCGGCCGGCCCTGCGGGCGGCTCTGCGCGTACTCCAGGCTGGCGTGGTAGCCGGCCAGGCCCAGCATGGTGGCAGCCATGCCGATGGAGATGCGGGCCTCGTTCATCATGTGGAACATGCATTTGAGGCCCTCGCCGGGCTTGCCGACCAGGTAGCCCACGGCCCCGGCACCGCCACGCACGGGAAAGCGGCCTTCCCCGAAGTTCAGCAGCGTGTTGGTGGTGCCGCGCCAGCCCAGCTTGTGGTTGAGGCCGGCCAGGGCCACGTCGTTGCGCTCGCCGGTGAGTTGTCCTTCGGTATCCACGAGCTTCTTGGGCACGATGAACAGCGAGATGCCCCGCACGCCGGGCACGGGCTTGCCATCGGGGCCGGGGATCTTGGCCAGCACCAGATGGACGATGTTCTCGGTCAGCTCATGGTCGCCCGCGCTGATCCACATCTTGTTGCCCTTGAGGCGGTAGCGCGGACCCAGGGCGTCGCTCTCGAAGTCGGCACCATCAGGCTCGGCACGGGTGGCAATGTCGCTCAGCGAGGAGCCGGCCTGGGGTTCGGACAGGCACATGGTTCCGGCCCAGCGGCCATTGAATTCATTGGTGGCGAAGACCTGTTTTTGCATGTCCGTGCCGTGGGCCATGATGGCATTGGCATTGCCCGAGGTCAGCATGTTGGAGCCGATGCTGATGGAGGCCGCCGCGAAGAAGCTGTTGGCTGCTGCCTCCACGGTGTAGGGCAGCTGCATGCCGCCGATGTCGTAGTCCTGGGCGGCGCTGAGCATGCCCGAGTCGGCATAGGCCTGGCGCGCATCGTGGGTGCACCGGGGCAGGATGACTTTCTCGCCGTCGAACTGCGGCTCCTGCGTGTCCACGGTGCGGTTGAAGGGGGCGTATTTCTCGCGGGCGATGCGCTCGCAGGTGTCGAGCACGGCATCGAAGGTGTCGCGCGAATGGTCGGCAAAGCGCTCGCGCTCGCCCAGCGCATCGGCGCGCAGCCATTCATAGAGCAGGAAATCGATGGTGGAACGCAGGCGCATGGTGATGTCCGGAATCAAAAAAGAAGCCGCAGGCGCCGCCAGAGGGAGCGCGTGCGGCCAACAGGAGTAACGGGAACAGGCGGTGGCGGCCGCAGCCGCCACCTGCACTTACAGCACTTCGAACACGCCGGCGGCACCCATGCCGCCGCCGATGCACATGGTCACGCAGACACGCTTGGCACCGCGGCGCTTGCCTTCGATCAGGGCGTGGCCCGTCAGGCGCTGGCCCGACACGCCATAGGGATGGCCCAGGGCGATGGCGCCACCGTTGACATTGAGGCGGTCGTTGGGAATGCCCAGCTTGTCGCGGCAGTACAGCACCTGCACGGCAAAGGCTTCATTGAGCTCCCACAGGTCGATGTCCTGCACCGTCAGGCCCAGCTTCTTGAGCACCTTAGGCACGGCGAAGACGGGGCCGATGCCCATTTCGTCGGGCTCGCAGCCGGCCACGGCAAAGCCCAGGAAGCGGCCAAGAGGCTTGAGGTTGTTGCGCGCGGCATAGTCCTCGCTGACCACCACGCAGGCGCCTGCGCCGTCGGAGAACTGGCTGGCATTGCCGGCCGAGATCACGCCGCCGGGCAGCGCGGGGCGGATGCCCGAGATGCCTTCCTTGGTCGTGCCCTCGCGCACGCCCTCGTCCTTGCTGCAGGTCACTTCCTTGGTGATCAGGCCGCGCACCTTGTCGGCCACGCCCATGGTCACGGTGATGGGCGCGATCTCGGCGTCCAGCAGGCCGGCGGCCTGGGCCGCGCAGGCCTTTTGCTGGCTGGCGGCGCCGTATTCGTCCATGGCGTCGCGGGCTATGCCGTAGCGCTTGGCGACCTGTTCGGCGGTCTGCAGCATGCTCCAGTAGATCTCGGGCTTTTGCTTGGCCAGGGCCAGGTCCTGGATCATGTGCAGGTTCATTTCCTGCTGCACGCAGGAGATGGACTCCACGCCGCCGGCCACGTAGACATCGCCCTCGCCCGCGATGATGCGCTGCGATGCGGTGGCAATGGTCTGCAGGCCCGAGGAGCAGAAGCGGTTGATGGTCATGCCCGATGCGGTGATGGGCAGGCCGGCCTTGAGCGCGATCTGGCGCGCGATGTTCATGCCGGTGGCGCCTTCGGGGTTGGCGCAGCCCATGATGACGTCATCGACGGCGGCGGGGTCGATGCCCGCGCGCTGCACGGCGTGCTGCACGGCATGGCCGCCCAGCGTGGCGCCATGGGTCATGTTGAAGGAGCCCTTCCAGCTTTTGGCCAGGGGCGTGCGGGCGGTGGAAACGATCACGGCGGATGTCATGGATATTCCTTGTATGGCGGGTTTGCGGTGGTTCGCAAGGAGTTCGTGCGCCGCACGTCTCAGCTGAATTGCTTGCCTTCGGCCGCCAGCTTCGCCAGCAACGGGGCCGGCTGCCAGAAATCGGCGTCGTCGTTGGGGTTCTTGGCGAAGCGGTTCATGGCCTGGACCACGTTGAACAGCCCGACCTCGCCCGCGTAGTGCATGGGGCCGCCGCGCCAGATGGGGAAGCCGTAGCCGGTGAGATACACCATGTCGATGTCGCCCGACTTGCCGGCGATGCCGTCTTCCAGGATGTGGGCGCCTTCGTTGACCAGGGCGAAGACCAGGCGCTGGACGATTTCCTCGTCGGAGATCTTGCGCGGGGTGATGCCCAGCTCCTTGCGGTGGGACTCGATCATCTGGTTGACCAGCTCGGACGGGATGGCATCGCGCTTGCCCGCCTGGTAGTCGTACCAGCCCGCACCGGTCTTCTGGCCGAAGCGGCCCAGCTCGCACAGCTTGTCGGCCGTGCGGCTGTACTTCATGTCGGCGCGCTCGACGGCACGGCGCTTGCGGATGGCCCAGCCGATGTCGTTACCGGCCAGGTCACCCATGCGGAACGGGCCCATGGCGAAGCCGAACTTCTCGATGGCCTTGTCCACCTGGGCGGGCGTGGCGCCTTCGTCCAGCAGGAAACCGGCCTGGCGCGAGTACTGCTCGATCATGCGGTTGCCGATGAAGCCGTCGCACACGCCCGAGACCACGGCGGTCTTCTTGATCTTCTTGGCCAGCTTCATCACGGTGGCCAGCACGTCCTTGGCGGTGTGCTTGCCGCGCACCACTTCCAGCAGCTTCATCACGTTGGCGGGGCTGAAGAAGTGCATGCCCACCACGTCCTGCGGGCGCTTGGTGAAGGCGGCGATCTTGTCCACGTCCAGCGTGGAGGTGTTGGAGGCCAGGATGGCGCCAGGCTTGGCAACCTCGTCCAGCTGCTTGAACACGGTTTCCTTGACGCCCAGCTCCTCGAACACCGCCTCGATGATGAGGTCGGCATTCTTGAGCGCGTCATACGACAGCGTGGTGCTCAGCAGGGCCATGCGCTGGTCGTACTTTTCCTGGGTGAGCTTGCCCTTCTTGACCTGGGCCTCGTAGTTCTTGCGGATGGTGGCCACGCCACGATCCAGCGCTTCCTGCTTGGTCTCCAGAATGGTCACGGGAACGCCCGCGTTCAGGAAGTTCATGGAGATGCCGCCGCCCATGGTGCCGGCACCGATGACGCCCACGGTCTTGATGTCGCGCACGGCCGTGTCCGAGGGCACGTCGGCGATCTTGGAGGCCGCGCGCTCGGCCATGAACAGGTGGCGCAGCGCGCGCGACTCGGGCGACCACATCAGCTGCATGAAGGCTTCGCGCTCCAGGGCCATGCCTTCGTCGAACTTCTTGCGCGCGGCGTTCTCCACCGTATCCACGCAGCGGGCCGGGGCCGGGTAGTTCTTGGCCATGCCCTTGACCATGTTGCGCGCGAACTGGAAGTAGGCGTCGCCCTGGGGATGCTTGCAGGGCAGGTCGCGCACGCGCGGCAGCGGGCGCTTGTCTGCCACTTCCAGCGCGAAGGCCTTGGCCTCGTCCAGCAGGGACTCGGGCGAGGCGGCCATCTTGTCGAACAGCTTCTGGCCGGGGATGGAGGCCAGCAGCTCGCTCTTGACGGGCTCGCCGCTGACGATCATGTTCAGCGCGGTCTCCACGCCCAGCACGCGCGGCAGGCGCTGCGTGCCGCCAGCACCGGGCAGCAGGCCCAGCTTGACTTCCGGCAGGGCCACCAGGGTGCCGGGGGCTGCCACGCGGTAGTTGCAGCCCAGCGCCAGCTCCAGCCCACCGCCCATGCAGACGGTGTGGATGGCCGCCACCACGGGCTTGCTGCCCTGGTCCAGGGAGTTGATCAGCGAGACCAGGTGCGGCTCGCGATACGCCTCTTCCTTGCCGAACTCGTTGATATCGGCGCCGCCCGAGAAGGCCTTGCCGGCACCCGTGATGACGATGGCCTTGACGGCCGGGTCGGAATAGGCCTTGTCCAGCCCCTCGACGATGCCGCGCCGCGTGGAAAGGCCCAGGCCGTTGACCGGCGGATTGTTCAAGGTGATGACGGCGATGGCACCGTCCACTTTGTATTCAGCAGTCATGCTGTTGTCCCCTATGCGATAGAAAAAGAACGATCGTGCGATTTTGATTGTAAAAAAAATGCGGGCCGGCGCCACTGCGGTTTGTCCCAGGCGGGACAAGCGCCGTGGTCCGGGCCGCCTGCCTGGCAGCATGCCCGGCCTTGTGTGGCATCAGACCTCCAGCCACTCCTTGCGTACTTTCTGATCGGCGCGCAGCCCGTCGGGCGTGCCGTCGAAGACGATGCGCCCGTGGCCCATGACCAGGGCCCGGTCCGAGATGCTCATGGCAATGGTGAGCTTTTGCTCGATCAGCAGCACGGACACGCCACGCTGCTTGATCTTTTGCAGGTACTCGCCCACCAGTTCCACGATCTTGGGTGCCAGGCCCTCGGTGGGCTCGTCGATGATGATCAGGTCGGGGTCGCCCATCAGCGTGCGGCACAGGGTCAGCATCTGCTGCTCGCCACCCGACATCACGCCGGCCTCGGTGTGCTGGCGCTCCTTCAGGCGGGGGAACATGGCGTACATGTCGTCAAAGCCCCAGCGGCTGCCGCCGCCCTTGCCCCGGTGCTTGGATTTTTGGCCCAGCAGCAGGTTCTGGTGCACGGTGAGGTTGGGGAACACGTCGCGGCTCTCGGGCACGTAGCCCAGGCCCAGGTGGGCGATCTCGTAGGCCTTGCGGCCGGTCAGGCTCTGGCCCTTCCAGTCCAGCGAGCCCTCCCAGTGCACCAGGCCCATGATGGCCTTGGCCGTGGTGGAGCGGCCCGAGCCGTTGCGCCCCAGCAGCGCGACGATCTCGCCGGGCTGTACGGAAAATTCCACGCCATGCAGCACATGGCTTTTGCCGTAATAGGCATGCAGGTTGTTGATGTTCAGCATCCGTGCTCCCTCAATGTGCACCAGCTTGTTGATCCGCCACGGACGAGCCCAGATAGGCCTCCTGCACGCGCGGATTGGCACGCACGGCCTCCGGCGTGTCGTAGGCGATGACTTCGCCGTAGACCACGACGGCGATCTTGTCGGCCAGGCCGAAGACCACGCCCATGTCGTGCTCCACGGTCAGCAGGGTCTTGCCTTCGGTGACCTTCTTGATCAGCTGGATGAAATGGGCCGTTTCGCTGTTGCTCATGCCGGCCGTGGGCTCGTCAAGCAGGATGACGCCGGCGCCGCCGCCGATGGTGATGCCGATCTCCAGCGCGCGCTGCTCGGCATAGGTCAGGTTCACCGCCAGCGTGTCGCGCTTTCTGTGCAGGCCGATCATCTCCATCAGCTCATCGGCGCGGGCGTTGGCATCGCGCAGCTTCGACAGGAAGCGCCAGCAGCTGTAGCGGTAGCCCAGGCTCCACAGCACGCTGCAGCGCAGGTTCTCGAACACGCTGAGCTTGGGAAAGATGTTGGTGATCTGAAAGCTGCGAGACAGCCCCATGCGGTTGATTTCATAGGGCTTCTTGCCGTCGATGCGCTGGCCGTTGAGCAGCACCTGCCCGCTGGTGGGCTCGAAGCGGCCGCTGATCAGGTTGAACAGCGTGCTCTTGCCCGCGCCGTTGGGGCCGATGATGGCCACGCGCTCGCCGGGCTTCACGGCCAGTTGGGCGCCGCGGATGATCTCGGCCTTGCCGAAACGCTTGTGCAGGTCGCGCAGCTCCAGCGCATAGGTGGCCTCGCCGGCCGCCGCGGCGGCGGTGCCTGGTCGTTCGATTGCAATGCTGGACATGGCTCAGCCCTCCCCTCGCTTGATGGCTTCTTCGATCTCTTCCTGGATGCGCTCCCAGCGCCGCAGGCACCAGCGCCTGGTCACTTCCAGCAGGCCCAGGCCCACGACGAAGATGGCAACGGCCACGGTCCAGGTCGATGCCGAGCTGGTATCGAGCTGCACGCCCATGAACGAGACCTGGGGACCCAGGGCCGCATTGAGCTGCAGGTGGTAGATCATCTCGACGATGGCTGCGCCGCCCACGATCATGACCAGGGCGCTGGCCGCAATGGCCAGGTAGGGCTGGGCCAGCCGGCGCCACTTGCCGAAGCGCGCAACGCGCAGGTTCATCATGATCAGGCTGGCCACGCCGCCGGGCGCATACATCACCATCAGCAGGAACACCAGGCCCAGGTAAAGCAGCCAGGCCTTGGTCAGCTCCGACAGCAGCACCGAGGCCAGCACCAGCAGCACGGCACCGATGATGGGTCCGAAGAAGAAGGTGGCTCCGCCCAGGAAGGTGAACAGCAGGTACGAGCCCGAGCGCATGACGCTCACGCTGTCCATGGCCGTGATGATCTCGAAGTTGATGGCCGCAAGCCCCCCGCCCACGCCCGCGAAGAAGCCCGCGATGATGAAGGAGAAGTAGCGCACGCGCTGCGTGTTGTAGCCCACGAACTCCACGCGCTCGGGGTTGTCGCGCACGGCGTTGAGCATGCGCCCCAGCGGCGTGCCCGTGAAGGCGAACATGGCGGCCGTGCAGATGAAGCAGTAGGCGGCGATCAGGTAGTACACCTCCATGCCCGAGCCGAAGGTCAGCCCGAAGAAGGGCTTGCCATAGACGCGGTCGGTGGTGATGCCGCCCTCGCCCCCGAAGAACTCGGGGAACATCAGCGCCATGGACGCCACCAGCTCGCCGATGCCCATGGTGATCATGGCGAACGTGGTGCCCGACTTCTTGGTGGTCACATAGCCCAGCAGGGCCGCGAAGAACATGCCGCCCAGGCCGCCGATGATGGGAATCAGCACCAGCGGAATGCCCCAGTCGCCGGAGCTGGCCCGGTTCATCGCATGGATGGCGATGAACGAGCCCAGCCCCGTGTAGACCGCATGGCCGAAGCTCAGCATGCCGCCCTGCCCCAGCAGGATGTTGTAGGACAGGCAGATGATGATGAGATAGCCGATCTGGCTGAGCATGGTCAGCGCCAGGCTGCTGGTGAACACCAGCGGCGCGACGATCAGCGCCAGGGCGAAGGCGCCCCAGATCAGGATGCGGCCGATGTTGAGCGGCTGGAAGCTGTAGTGGCGCCCTGCGCCCGCAGCCCCCGAAGCGCCCGGAACGCCTTTTGCGGCAGTGGATGTCATGGTCGTTTTGGTGATCGAGGACATGGCGTCAATCTCCCCGCGTGCCCAGGAGGCCCTTGGGCCGGAAGATGAGGATCAGCACCAGGAACAGGTAGGGCAGGATGGGCGCCACCTGGGAAATGGTGAGCTTGAGCAGTGGCCAGCCAAAGGTCTGTTCGCCGACCGGGCTGCCCAGCGAGGTCAGCACGCTGGCCAGCGACCAGTCGATGGCCACGGCAAAGGTCTGCACGACGCCGATCAGCAGCGAGGCCACGAAAGCCCCCGCCAGCGAGCCCATGCCGCCGACCACCACCACCACGAAGATGATGGAGCCGACCGACATGGCCATGGCCGGCTCGGTCACATAGGTGTTGCCGCCGATGACGCCGGCCAGCCCCGCCAGCGCGCAGCCGCCGCCGAACACCATCATGAACACGCGCGGCACGTTGTGGCCCAGCGCCTCCACCATCTCGGGGTTCTTGAGCGCAGCCTGGATGACCAGGCCGATGCGCGTGCGCGTCAGCAGCAGCCAGACGGCCACCAGCATCAGCAGCGCCAGCAGCATCACGAAGGAGCGCGAGCGCGGGAACTGCGTGCCGTACAGCGTGAACAGCGGGCCCTGCAGCGCGGGCGGCAGGCCGTAGGGCACGGTGCCCCGGCCCCAGACCAGCTGCACCATCTCCAGGATGAGATAGGACAGGCCGAAGGTCACGAGCAGTTCGGGCACATGGCCGTACTTGTGCACGCGGCGCAGGCTGTAGCGCTCGAACATGGCGCCCAGCGCGCCCACCAGCAGGGGCGCGACGAACAGCGCGCCCCAGAAGCCGATGATGCCGCTGAGCGTGTAGCCGAAGTACGCGCCCAGCATGTAGAAGCTGGTGTGGGCGAAGTTGAGCACGCCCATCATGCTGAAGATCAGCGTCAGCCCCGAGCTGAGCATGAACAGCAGCAGTCCATAGCTCACGCCATTGAGCAGCGATATGGTGAAGAACTCAAGCGTCATCGAAAGGCCTTGGTCTCGGTGCGTTGGGGACAGGGAGCGGTGCGGGCCGCTCTCAGGACGGGCGCTTCATCTGGCAGGAGGTGGGCGTGCTGGCCACGTAGGGCTCGTAGTACTTCACCGGGGCGAAGGTGTAGCCCGTGTTCTCTGCGTCATACGGGTTCTTGCCGCCGGCCTTTTCCCAGCGCGTGATGTACAGGCCCTGCTGCAGCTGGTGGTCGCTCTTGCGCATCTCCACTTCGCCGTTGAAGCTCTTGAGCTTCATGCCCTCCAGCGCGGCCGCCACCTTGACGGGGTCGGTGCCGCCGGTCTTGACGAAGGCCGCGTCCAGCAGCGCGAACACGTGGTAGATCGAGCTTTGCGTGAGGTCGTCGTTCATCTTCTTCTTGAACTCGGCCATCAGCGGCTGGATGGCGCCGCCCATGTTGTAGTGGCCATAGCCCACGGTATAGACCTTGCCGTCGGAGGCCGCGCCCATGGCCGTGGGCGAGCCCGAGCCGAAGGCGTAGTAGGTGTAGAACTTGACGTTGTTCAGGCCCGCGTCGTTGGCGGCCTTGAGCAGCAGCGACAGGTCCGAGCCCCAGTTGCCCGTGATCACCGTATCGGCGCCCGATTGCTTGATCTTGGCGATGTAGGGTGCGAAGTCGCGCACCTGGGCCAGCGGCGCGAAGTCGTCGCCCACCACCTGCACGTCGGGCCGCTTGGCCTTGAGCATTTCCTTGGCGTATTTGGAGACCTGCTGGCCGTGCGAGTAGTTCTGGTTGATCAGGTAGACCTTCTTGATCTCGGGCACGTCCTTCATGTAGGTGGTCAAGGCCTCCATCTTCATGGAGGTATCGGCATCCAGGCGGAAGTGCCAGTAGCTGCACTTGCTGTTGGTGAGGTCCGGGTCCACGGCCGCGTAGTTGAGGTAGACGACCTCCTTGCCCTTGTTGCGCGCGTTGTGCTTTTCCAGCGCATCCATGATGGCCAGGGCCGGGCCCGAGCCGTTGCCCTGCACCACGTAGCGTGCGCCCTGGTCCATGGCCGAACGCAGCACGGCCGTGGTCTCCTGCGGGCTGAGCTTGTTGTCCAGCGGGATGATCTCGAACTTCACGCCCGAGGCATTTTTCCTGTTGAACTCCTCGGCCATCAGCTGGAAGGTCTTGAGCTGGTTCGTGCCCACGGCGGCCATCAGACCCGACAGCGGATCGATCCAGCCGATCTTCACCGTCTCGCCCTTTTGCGCCCAGGCGCCCGATGCACAGGCCAGCATGGCCGAGGCGGCCACCGAATGCACGATCCACTTCATTTTTCTGTCTCCTTTTTCCGGTTGATTCGTATATCTGTATTGGCGCCAGACTAACGCCTGAATGACAATTTCCCTCTGGGGAATGCCTTAGAAACTATCGCGCATGCGACTTGGCTGCGGCCCTGGACACATTGGCGACAGATCGCCATCGATCAGGCCAGAAAACCGTGTTTTGCCTGATTTCGGGCAAAAAAAGGGGCGCCTCGCGCCCCTTTGCGAAGTAATGCGTTCTCCCGTATATCAATGAGCCATGGCGATCAGCCAGAAACAGGCCTGTCGCAACGATGAGGCACCGAGGAAGGGCCGCCCCGCACCGAGGGTGCCGTCCCCCTCCCGCGAAGCGAGAGAGGGGGAAGCGGCGCAGCCGCTCAGGGGGAGGCTTTTCATTTCAGGAGGGTCGCTTCATCTCACAGGATGTCGGCGTGCTGGCCACATAGGGCTCGTAGTACTTCACGGGCACGAAGGTGTAGCCGGTGTTCTCCGAATCCATGGGGTACTTGCCGCCGGCCTTTTCCCAGCGCGCGATGAACAGGCCCTGCTGCAGCTGGTGGTCGCTCTTGCGCATCTCCACTTCGCCGTTGAGGCTGTTGAACTTCATGCCTTCCATGGTGGCCGCCACCTTGGCCGGGTCCGTGGTCTTGGCGCGCAGGAAGGCCTGGTCCAGCATGGTCAGGCCCGAGTACAGCGAGCCCGTGTACATGTCGTCGTTGAACTTGGCCTTGTAGCCCTTGGTGATGCGGTCCAGCGGGCCGGGCAGGTTCATGTGGCCGTAGCCCACCATGTAGACCTTGTCGGCGGCGGCCGCGCCCATGGCCGTGGGCGCGCCGGTGGCGATGGCGTAGTAGGTGTAGAACTTGACGTTGTTCAGGCCCGCGTCGCTGGCGGCCTTGATCAGCAGCGCCAGGTCCGAGCCCCAGTTACCCGTGATCACCGAGTCGGCACCCGACTGCTTGATCTTGGCGATGTAGGGCGCGAAGTCGCGCACCTGGGCCAGCGGCGAGAAGTCGTCGCCCACGATTTCCACGTCGGGGCGCTTGCGCTTGAGCATCTCCTTGGCGTATTTGGAGACCTGCTGGCCGTGCGAGTAGTTCTGGTTGATCAGGTAGACCTTCTTGATCTCGGGCACGTCCTTCATGTAGGTGGTCAAGGCCTCCATCTTCATGGAGGTATCGGCATCCAGGCGGAAGTGCCAGTAGCTGCACTTGCTGTTGGTCAGGTCCGGGTCCACGGCCGCGTAGTTGAGGTAGACGACCTCCTTGCCCTTGTTGCGCGCGTTGTGCTTTTCCAGCGCATCCATGATGGCCAGGGCCGGGCCCGAGCCATTGCCCTGGAAGACGTAGCGCACGCCCTGGTCCATGGCCGAGCGCAGGGCTGCCGTGGTTTCCTGCGGGCTGAGCTTGTTGTCGATGCCGATGATCTCGAACTTCACGCCCGAGGCCGTGCCCTTGTTGAGCTCCTCGGCGATGTACTGCAGGCTCTTGAGCTGGTTGGACCCCAGCGCGGCCATGAGGCCGGACAGCGGGTCGATCCACGCAACCTTCACCGTCTCGCCCTTCTGGGCCATGGCGCCCGTGGCGCAAGCCAGGGCCAGGGATGCCGTCAATGCCTTGATCGCAAACTTCATGAAGCGTCTCCTCTTGTGGTGGTTTCTGGGCGAGGCCCAGGGTAATGGCCCATGTGCCCTGCCCTGATCGGTGATTGCCCCTAGCGGCTATCGCCGACGAGACTCGGACCGGCCGCCCCGGCCAGGACATGCCCCCGCATGCCCTGGCCCGGTGGCCGCCCGCAACGGCTCAAAGCCCCGGCAGCCGGTAGCCGGCCAGCTGCTCGCGCAGCCGGGTCTTGAGCATTTTTCCGGTGGCGCCCAGCGGAATGGCATCGACGAAGACCACGTCGTCGGGGATCTGCCACTTGGCGGTCTTGCCTTCGTAGAACTTGAGCAGTTCCTCGCGCGTCACCTCGGCACCGGGCTTCTTCGCCACGGCGACGATGGGGCGCTCGTCCCACTTGGGATGCGGCATGCCGATGCAGGCGGCCATGGCCACGGCCGGGTGGGCCATGGCGATGTTCTCTATGTCGATGGAGCTGATCCACTCGCCGCCGGACTTGATCACGTCCTTGCTGCGGTCGGTGATCTGCATGAAGCCGTCCGGGTCGATGGTGGCCACGTCACCCGTGGGGAACCAGCCGCGGCCCTGCGCGTCCTTGACCAGCGGGCTTTCGCCCTTGAAGTAGCTGTCCACGATCCAGGGGCCACGCACCAGCAGGTCGCCATAGCTCTTGCCGTCCCAGGGCTGGTCCGTGCCGTCGCTGTCCACGATGCGCATGTCCACGCCATAGATGGCGCGGCCCTGCTTTTGCAGGATCTTCATCTGCTCGTCCTTGGGCAGCTGCAGCTGCTTGTTCTTGAGCGTGCACAGCGTACCCAGCGGGCTCATCTCGGTCATGCCCCAGGCATGCAGCACCTCCACGCCGAAGTCGTCCTGGAAGGCCGTGATCATGGCCGGCGGGCAGGCGGAGCCGCCGATCACCGTGCGCTTGAGCGTGGAAAACCGCAGCCCGTTGGGCTTGATGTGGCCCAGCAGCATCTGCCAGACCGTGGGCACGCCGGCCGCGTAGGTGACGCCCTCGGCCTCGATCAGTTCGAACAGCGACTTGCCGTCCAGCGCCGGGCCGGGAAACACCAGCTTGCAGCCCGTGAGCGCGGCCGAGTAGGGAATGCCCCAGGCGTTGACGTGGAACATGGGCACGACGGGCAGCACCGAGTCGCGCGCCGATATGCACATCACATCGGGCAGCGCGGCCGCGTAGGCGTGCAGCGTGGTGGAGCGGTGGCTGTACAGCACCGCCTTGGGGTTGCCCGTGGTGCCGCTGGTGTAGCACATGCTGGAGGCCGTGTTCTCGTCGAATTCGGGCCACTGGTACTGGTCGGACTGGCCGGCGATCCAGGCCTCGTAGCTGACCAGGCCCGGAATGCCGCTGTCGGCGGGCAGGCGGTCCGCATCGCACAGCGCCACCCACTGGCGCACCGTGGGGCATTTGGCATGCACGGCCTGGATGATGGGCAGGAAGGTCAGGTCAAAGCACATGACGCGGTCTTCCGCGTGGTTGATGATCCACGCCACCTGGTCGGGGTGCAGGCGCGGATTGACCGTATGCAGCACGCGGCCCGAGCCGCTGACGCCGAAGTACATCTCCATGTGGCGGTAGCCGTTCCAGGCCAGCGAGGCCACGCGGTCGCCGGGCTGCAGGCCCAGGCCGTCCAGCGTGTTCGCCAGCTGGCGCGAGCGCCGTGCCAGGTCGCGGTACGTGTAGCGATGGATATCGCCCTCCACCCTGCGCGAGACGATCTCCGCATCGCCATGGTGGCGGTCGGCGAAGTCGATCAGCGACGAGATCAACAGTGGTTGGCTTTGCATCAGACCCAGCATCTAAAGGCTCCTAAGGTGATTGAACTTCGTGAACGTCGTGAACTGCGGACCGCGGATCCGCACGAGGCCGGGGCCCCGGTGCGCGATGCCGCTGTCCGCATGGAGGGTGGCTCAGGCCGGCGCCCTGGGGCCGATCCCGGCAGGGACAGGCGCATCGTTTTTCCGGCATGGTTGACGCATTGTCTTGTCGCAACTCGGCAGCGTCCTCGCATGCTCGTATGGGATATACCCTAGGACGATGCTGGAGGCGTGCGCCGCGTCATGCCACAGCGTGTTCGTGGACGGCGTCTTGTCGTTGCCGAAGATCCAGTATCCGGTCTGAGATGGCGAATCGACTGTCACGCGAATGCTTGAACCGGCACGGAACACATGCGCGAACTTCTGGATCTCCACCCGCATCAACTGGGGCTGGCCGGCAACCAGTGGCACATCCTTGTCCCGTGTGTAGGCACCCCAGGGACGCAGCGCCGTGGATCGGCTCTCGTCGAGCGCACGCTTGGAGGCACGCAGCCAGCCGCGCTGCACGAACATTTCCTGCCCGTCCGGCCTTACCTCGGACACGGTGACCTGGATGTCGGTATTGGCGGCCGTGGCGCTGAGCCACAGGTCGGCCGAGCCTTCGCCATAGAAACTCAGGTCCTGCGGCAGGGCCGCCGTGGTGAAGACCAGTTGGCCATCCTTTTCCGACGCGGGCACGGCGGGCCAGCCTTCGGCCGCCGGGTTGTTCACCTGCGGACTCAGGGCCGGATAGCGGTAGCTGGACGAAGCCGTGCCTGAGGCGGGCACGCTGTCGCCCAGCACCTGGCCCGGCTGCATCCACAGGCGCAGCGGCTTGACGGGGACGGGCAGCCGGTCAAAGCGTGCCTCGCCCGTGGGCATGAGCTTGGCGCCGCCATTGGGGGCCTTGGCGTCCGTGGTCTGCATCTCCTGCAGCAGGCGCACGCGCGGCTCCTTGTCGAAGCCGTTGTCCTCGCCCTTGACGAATCGCGCCAGGAAGCGCTTCAGGGTCTGGTCGATATGGTCCGAGGTGATGTTCGTATGGTGGTCGCCGTTGGAGCTGACCAGCCACATCTTGTCGGGTGCAATGGTGTCCTCGTAATAGCCCGAGCGCGGGCCGATCTGCTCGTCCTGCCAGGACTGCGTTCCCAGCGTGGGGATATTGATCTTGCCGCTCTGGAACATGGCGCTGCGCTCCAGGTACAGGCCATCGGCATAGGGGTTGTCCAGCCACTTGATCAGGTCCAGCTCGGGCCGCTTGATCTTCTCGATGTTGTCGGCCACGGTCTTGGCGCATTCCGTGTCGCCGCCGTTCTTCACGGCCAGGTCGGCGGCCGTGCGCCAGATGCGCGGGAAGCCGTTCCACCACTGCGCCGGAAAGCCGATGTTGGCAATGCCGCCCGGATAGCCCACGTCGCGGTAGGGATCGCCCACGTTCTTGCTGGGCGTGATCGCCAGCAGCCCCTTGGGCCGGTGTGCCGCCACCCACAGCTGGTTGTAGCCCGAGTAAGAGTAGCCGATCATGCCGATGCGGCCGTTGGACCAGGCCTGCCGCCCGGCCCACTCGATGGCAAAGGCCCCGGCCGCGCCCACGGTGGCGTCGAACACCCGGTCTTCCCCCGTGGAGCAGCCCGTGCCCGGCACGTTCAGCCCCATGACCGCATAGCCTTCCCTGGTCCAGGGACTGCTGATGTTGGGGTACGAGCCCGAGATATAGCCGTCGTACTCGACCAGCAGCGGGAACGGACCCTGCCCCTCGGGCAGCAGCAGCGAGTAACGCATCCTGCTGCCGTCCGGCAGGGTGATGTAGCCCGATTGCTGACCCGGCCCCATGGGCGCGGGCATGCCGGACGAGCCTCCTCCGCAGGCGGCCAGGCCCACGGCGGCGGCCGCAATGGCCCCCGCCAGCGGCCAGCGCCAGGCATGTGTGAAAACGGTCTTGACTGTCATGGGTACTTGTCTCCTTCGTTGTTGTTGGCTATCTCTTGGGGCTTGCTCGCCTGCCCTCTCACTGCAATCGGATGCTGGTCGCGCCCGGCTCGGCGTCGAAGATCAGGCTGGATGGCCAGGGCTTCCAGGTCTGGCCAAGGGCCGCGTTCTGCGGATTGCCCGTCTGCATGAAGGCCTTGAGGCTGGCCATCATGGCGTTCGACAGCGCCAGCCGGCCCGGCGCATTCGCCGTGCTGTTGGTCACGCGGGAGAACACGGACGGCCCGAAGTTGCCGAAGAGAAAGGGCAGATCGAACGCATGGGCCGCGCCGTAGACGGTGTTCCAGGGCGCGGGCTGGCGCGCCCAGTCGAAGCGGTAGCTCCAGACCTCGGCCTGCTGGGTGCGCAGCGTATTGAGCAACTGGTCGCGGCTGGGATCGGCGAACAGATGGGTAAGCTGCGCCATGCGGGCGTTGTAGCCGGTGACCGGCGTATCGACGGGCAGGTAGGCGGCATCGATGATGTCGGCCAGGCCCGGCGCGTTCGGCGACTGCGCATCGAAGGACTGCATCATGCGAAAGCGCGCCGCATCGTCGATCCTGAAGCCCGGCCTGCCGCCCAGCGCCGCCAGCAGCGGCGCGAACAGCTTGCCCTCCTCGGCCGTGTAGCCGGCCATCACCGGCATGCGGTTGTATCGGCCCGCAGCCAGCGCGGCCATGGGGTCGGTGGGCAGCAGCAGGCCGTCGGGAATCGGTCCCGCGCCCGTCAGGCCCTTGGCCACCAGGGTCTGCAGCAGCACGCGCGCATCCTTGCCGCGCAGATAGGAAGCAACCTGTGCCGGCGTCCAGCCGGCGGACACCGCGGCCGCAGCCGCCACATCGGCAGCCAGGCCATCGGCCACCATCAGATGGGCCAGCAGCAGCGCGGACTGGGTGGCGTAGGCCGAAGCCGGCTTGAGCGTGGCCAGCACGCCGGCCGGCAGGTTGGAGGGCAGCGACAGCCCGCCGCTGACCGGCACCAGCCTGTGGAACAGGCCGCGCGCCGACTCTGCCGCCAGCAGCGCCAGCACATTGGTGGCACCCGCCGACTGGCCCATGAGGGTGACATTGCCCGGATCGCCGCCAAAGCCCGCGATGTTGCGCTGCACAAAGCGCAGCGCCTGCAGGTTGTCCAGCAGCGCGAAGTTGCCCGTGGCCGGCGCGCCGGCCTGCATCTGCGGCATGTGCATGTAGCCCAGGATGTCCAGCCGGTAATTGGCCGTCACCACCACGGCATTGGCGGCGCGCGCCAGGGCCGCGCCGTCATACAGCGGATCGGCCGTATAGCCCGAGATGGCGCTGCCGCCGTGGATGAACACCAGCACCGGCAGCTTCTCGGCGCCGCTGGCCGGGCGCCAGATGTTGAGCGTCAGGCAGTCCTCGCTGCCCACGGGCTGGCCCAGGGTGGAGGCGATGGTGTCGTCGAAGCGGTTGTTGGCTCCCGGGCCGTACATGCGCCCGATCTGCAGGCAGGCATTGCCGAACTGGCGCGCCTCGCGCACGCCCTCCCAGGCCTTGGGCTCGGCCGGCGGCTGCCAGCGCAGCGCGCCCACGGGCGCCTGGGCAAAGGGCACGCCCTTCCAGTAATAGGTGCCGGTGGCGGCGCCGTCGTCCACGCCGCGCAAGGGGCCGTAGACCGTCTCGCGCAGTTCGGGTCCGCCGCCGCCCGAGCCGCCGCAGGCCGCGAGCCACAATGCCATTGAAGCCACGGCCAGGCGTATGCCGCCGGCCATCCACCGCTGTCCTGTGCGCATGCTTGTCTCCTGAATGGTTTTTGGGGTTTCCCGTATGGGCCGCGCCGGGCCCATGGGTCACACTGCGCAGTCGTTCGCCGCGCTGCAAAAATTCTAGGAACAGCGCGGCAAAACGCCGCTATCGCAACCACGCCAAAACAGTGACTTCAGAACGCAAACAGCGCCCCGAATGGCCCAGGAAAACCCGGCCATGACAACGCAGCGCAGCAGCTCCGCCGCCTGGGTGCGCGGCATCCTGGACATGATGGCCACCGAAGGGCTGGCCCCGCAAAGCCTGTGCGCCGCAGCCGACATCGACCTTGCCGCACTGCAGCATTCGCAGGCCCGTACCGATGTGGACCGAGTGAGCCGGCTCTGGGAGCTGGCCGTGGCCCAGTCCGCCAATCCCACGCTGGGGCTGGACCGGCAACTGGCCGCGCGCCACGGCAACATCGATCTGGTCGGCTACTCGCTGGCTTCGGGCCCGCACCTGCTGGCCGGCTTCCGCGACCTGGAACGCCACATGGCCGTGATCTCGGACGCAACGTCCTTCACGCTGGAGCGCGATGCGCGCGGCTACTGGCTGTCCATACACCACATCGGCGCCACAAGGCCCGTGCCGCGCCAGCGCGTGGAGTTCGCCGTGCTCACGCTGCTGGTGCTGTGCAACTGGCTGACGCGGCGCGATGTCCGGCCGCTGGCCGTGGAATTCATGGCCGAGGCGCCCGCCCCCTCGCACGAGGCCGCCTACCGCGCGGCCTTCGGCCTGCTGCCGCGCTTCGGCGAGGACGCGAACCGCTTCCTGCTGTCCGAGGCCGACCTGCTCGCCCCCATTCCCACGCACAACCCCGAACTGCTGGCACTGCACGAAAAGCTGGTCGAAACCGAACTCGACCACCTGGGCCAGGCCGGCGTGGGCGCGCGCGTGCGCCATGAGATTGCACGCCTGCTGCCCCAGGGCGAGCCGCGCCGCGAAGACGTGGCCGGCCTGCTGGGCCTGACCGACCGCACCTTGCAGCGCCGCCTGCAGGCCGAAGACACCAGTTACCAGCAACTGCTGGACGAAACCCGGCGCGAGCTGGCCCTGCAGTACCTGGGCGAGCCACGCCGCAGCCTGGCCGAGGTGGCCGACCTGCTGGGCTTTGTGGACCAGAGCAACCTCTTTCGCGCCTGCCGCCGCTGGTTCGGCATGCCGCCGGGCCAGTACCGGCAGCAACTGCGTGCGTGAATGCATGGGGTGAATGCGCGCATGAACCTTGCGCCCCACGGGGCATAGGCGCTGGGGGACAATTCCCGCATGAACCTGCATGCTGCCGCCGAAGGCCAGGCTCCGGCGACCTCCCCACGCCCTCACATCTCCTGGCAAGACGGCTTCGCCGCCCTGGGCCCGGACTTCTTCACCCATCTGCGCCCCACGCCGCTGCCTGAGCCGCACTGGATTGCCGCCAGCACCGGCACCGCCGAGCTGCTGGGCCTGGACCCGCAATGGCTGGCCTCCGACGAGGCCCTGCAGGCGCTCACCGGCAATGCCGTACTGCCCGGCAGCCAACCGCTGGCCAGCGTCTACAGCGGCCACCAGTTCGGCGTCTGGGCCGGCCAGCTTGGCGACGGCCGTGCCATCCTCCTGGGCGAAACGACCTCGGGCCAGGAGATCCAGCTCAAGGGCGCGGGCCGCACGCCCTATTCGCGCATGGGCGACGGACGTGCCGTGCTGCGTTCGTCCATCCGCGAGTTTCTGTGCAGCGAGGCCATGCACGCCCTGGGCATTCCCACCACGCGCGCGCTGAGCCTCACCGGATCGCCCGCCCCCATTCGCCGCGAAGAGATCGAGACCGCCGCCGTGGTGGCGCGCGTGGCGCCCAGCTTCATACGCTTTGGCCACTTCGAGCACTTTGCGGCACGCGACCAGATAGCGCCTCTGCGCCAACTCGCCGACTACGTGATCGACCGCCATTACCCCGAATGCCGCACGGCCGAGGCACTGGCCGGCAACGCCTACGCCAACTTTCTGCAGGCCGTGAGCGAGCGCACGGCGCGGCTGCTGGCACACTGGCAGGCCGTGGGCTTTTGCCATGGCGTGATGAACACCGACAACATGAGCATCCTGGGACTGACCATCGACTACGGGCCATTCCAGTTCCTCGATGCCTTCAACCCCGGCCACATCTGCAACCACAGCGACACCCAGGGCCGCTACGCCTTCAACCGCCAGCCCCAGGTGGCCTACTGGAACCTCTACTGCCTGGGCCAGGCCCTGCTGCCGCTGATCGGCGAAGAGGAACTGACCATTGCGGCGCTGGAGTCGTACAAGCAGGTCTTCCCGCAGGCCTATGGCGCCCTCATGCTGCGCAAGCTGGGCCTGCCCGAAGATGCGCCAGGCACGCCGCCCGCCGAGGGGCGCTTTGCCGCCCTAGTGAACCCGCTGCTGCAGCTCATGGCCGACAACGCGGTGGACTACACCATCTTCTTCAGCCGCCTGACCGATGCGGTGGCTGCCGGTGCCGGTGCCGGCACGGACCTCGACCTCGAGCCCGTGCGCGACCTGGTGCTGGACCGCGAGGCCTTCGACCGCTGGGCAAACCTTTACGCACGGCACCTGGCAGGCACGGATGCCGCGGCGGCCGCTGCTTTGATGCAAGAATCGAACCCGCGATTCGTGCTGCGCAACCACCTGGGCGAGATGGCCATCCGCGCCGCAAAGGCGGGCGACTTCGATCCCGTGCGCCAATTGCTGGCCGTGCTGCAGACTCCGTTCGCCCCCCACGCCGAGCATGCCGAATGGGCAGGCTTCCCGCCCGACTGGGCTTCCTCCATCGAGATCAGCTGTTCATCATGAGCTTTCCCATCCACAAGACCGAACAGGAATGGCAGGCCGAGCTGCAGGCCAAGGGCGCCGAACCGGCCGCCTTCCAGGTGACACGCCATGCAGCCACCGAGCGCCCGTTCACCGGCCGCTATGAGCAGTTCTGGGCCGATGGCAGCTACCACTGCATCTGCTGCGGCAGCAAGCTGTTCGACTCCGACACCAAGTTCGACGCCGGCTGCGGCTGGCCCAGTTTCGACCGCGCCATCCCCGGCGCCATCACCGAAATCGTGGACCGCAGCCATGGCATGGTGCGCACCGAAACCGTCTGCAGCCAGTGCGGCGCCCATCTGGGCCATGTGTTCCCCGATGGCCCGTCCGATACGGGACTGCGCTATTGCATGAACTCCGCATCCCTGGAATTCGAGCCTCCAAAGGCCTAGGCACGCAAAAACCCCAGGCAGGCGCGGCCCGGCACCCATGCTTGGCCAGCCCGCTGCGCCACAATGCGCCTGCCAAGCTCAGGCCCCATGCCTGACTCCAAGCCCATCGAAACCTTCCAATGAAGTTACTGATCGACTTTTTCCCCATCATCCTGTTCTTCGTCGCCTTCAAGGTCTGGGGCATCTATACGGCAACGGCCGTGGCCATCGTCGCCACCATCGCCCAGATCGCCTATCTGCGCGTGCGCCACGGCAAGGTCGAGCCCATGCAATGGGTGAGCCTGGGCGTGATCGTGCTGTTCGGCGGAGCCACCTTGCTGGCCCACAACGACACCTTCATCAAGTGGAAGCCCACCGTGCTGTACTGGCTCATGGGCAGCGCACTGTTGATAGGCCAGCTGGTGTTCCGCAAGAACCTGCTGCGCTCGGTCATGGGCGCACAGCTGCAACTGCCCGACAACGCATGGCGCACCCTGAACTGGAGCTGGGCGGCGTTCTTCGCGGTCATGGGCGCGCTCAACCTGGTCATCGCCTACCGCTTCGACACCGACACCTGGGTCAACTTCAAGCTGTTCGGCGGCATGGGGCTGATGCTGGTCTTCGTGATCGGCCAGGCCATCTACATGAGCCGCTTCATGCAGGAAGACAAGGGCGAGGCAGCAGCCGCTACGCCCGACGTCCTGCCCCCGTCCGGCGTGCAGCAGGACAAGCAGCCATGAGCACCCCCGCCCATCCGCTGCCCATCACCGCCGAAGCCATGCAGGCCGTGCTGCACGAGCGCCTGGCCCCCGATCACCTGGAAGTGATCGACGAGAGCCACCAGCACGCCGGCCATGCGGGCGCCAATGGCACCGGCTTCGGCACGCATTTCCGCGTGCGCATTGCGTCACCTTTGTTTCAAGGCAAGCCGCGCGTGGCACGCCATCGCCTTGTGTATGATGCGCTGCAAGACTTCATCGACCAGGGCGCACACGCCATCGCCATCGAGGTTCTTTGAACTTTTACAGGCTCCGACGATTCGGAGCCTGTTGCGTATCCGCGCTATAGAATCAATTTTTCCTTCATATCTGGAATTCGCATGAAAAAACAGCTTCTGACCAGCCTGGTGACTGCCGCCGTGCTGAGCACCGCAGCCCTGTCCGCCTCGGCCCAGAACATCGCCGTCGTCAACGGCAAGGCTGTGCCCAAGGCACGCGCCGAAGCGCTCAAGCAACAGATCGAGCAAAGCGGCCGCCCCGTGACGCCCGAGCTGGAAGGGCAGATCAAGGAAGAAGTCATCGCCCGCGAGATCTTCATGCAGGAAGCCA
The DNA here is from genome assembly GCF_014170385.1 of Delftia sp. UME58. Classification (NCBI taxonomy): domain Bacteria; kingdom Pseudomonadati; phylum Pseudomonadota; class Betaproteobacteria; order Burkholderiales; family Comamonadaceae; genus Delftia; species Delftia sp. UME58. Next base: position 9,235 of record NZ_LZZV01000080.1, on the reverse strand, counting down.
ACAAGCGCAGCCTGGCCAACAGCGAAGCCTACAAGCAGCAGATGGAACTGGCCCGCCAGACCATCCTGATCCGCGCGCTGTTCGAGGACTTCCAGAAGAAGAACCCCGTGACCGACGCCGAAGCCAAGGCCGAGTACGACAAGGCCGTCGCTGCCAACAGCGGCAAGGAATACAAGGCCAGCCACATCCTGGTCGAGTCGGAAGACCGCGCCAAGGCCATCATTGCCGAGATCAAGGCCGGCAAGAAGTTTGAAGACATCGCCAAGAAGGAGTCCAAGGACCCCGGATCCGGCGCCCGTGGCGGTGACCTCGACTGGGCCAACCCCGGCAACTACGTGCCTGAGTTCTCCGAAGCCCTGGTCAAGCTCGAAAAGGGTGGCATGACCCAGGAGCCGGTCAAGACCCAGTTCGGCTATCACATCATCCGCCTGGACGACGCACGTCAGGCAGAGCTGCCCAAGTTCGAGGAAGTCAAGCCCCAGATCGTGCAGCAGCTGCAACAGCAAAAGCTGGCGCAATTCCAGGAATCGCTGCGCGAAAAGGCCAAGATCCAGTAAGATGCGTACGAGTCGGCGGTTTTTGCCGCCGGCCTGACCATCACCAGCCCGCCTTGTGCGGGCTCTTTTTTTGTCCGACGACCCTGAAGAAAACAAAAGCTGCCCTCGGAGGGGCAGCTTGCAAGCATTGCTACCTGCGGCCGATACGCTGAGCGTCGGGCCCCGGCAATCCGGCAGTTCAGAACTGGTAGAGCGCCGTCAACCGGACCGTGCGGCCTTCGCCGTATTCGATGGCCGAGGAGCGGGACTGCTCGCCCAGGCGCTGGCGCACGCCGGCCACATAGGCCTTGTTGCCGATGTTGTCGAGATTGAGCCTGAGCTTCCATTGGCGGTTGAGTTCATAGCCGACCATGGCACTGTGCACCCAGTAGGCGGACAGCTTTCCATCGCCAGACGAGGTCACGTTGCGGGTGCCCACGAAGCGCGCCCCATAGCCCACCGTCCAGCCCTCGGGCAGCGCGTAAGTGGTCCACAGGTTCAGTGAATGGCGCGGCGTATTGCCCAGCGCCTGGCCCACACGCGCAGGCTCGTTCAGTGACTTGAGGGTCTTGCTGGCCATGAAGGTGTAGTTGGCGAAGACATCCCATTGCGGCGTCACCTTGCCTGCGGCACCAAGCTCGAGTCCGCGCACGCGCTGCTCTCCGGCCAGCAGATAGCTGCCATCGGCCATCTGCTCGCGGGCATTGGTCTTGTCCACCTGGAACAGGGAGCCGGTCAGTGCCAGCTGGCGGTCCAGCACATCCCACTTGGTCCCCAGTTCCAGGCTGGTGTTCTTCTCGGGTGCCAGCGAGGCCGTGGCCGCATCCAGGCCCGAGCCCGTGGAGACCAGGAATTCCGCGGAAGGGTTGAAGGCCGTGCCGTAGGCCAGGTAGATGCGGCCGTTGTCGGCGGGCTTGAAGCTCAGTGCGGTGCGCCCGCTGAGCCGGCCGTCGGAGCTGTCCACCGAAGTGCGCACGCCAGCGGCATTGGTGGCGTGGGAGCGCCCGTCTATCCAGTCGTAGCGCAGGCCCAGGCCCAGATCCCAGCGCGGACCCAGAGCAATGGAATCGGTGGCATACAGAGCGCGGGTGTCCAGGCTGGTTTCGTTCCTTCCGCTGTTTTGCAGATCCGTGGTGCCGGCCCAGTATCCGGGCGGACGGACCAGCGGGTAGCCGCCGCCAGGGAACTGCCGGGTGATGTTGTAGGAAGAGGTGGTGCGGTCATAGGTCTCGCGCGCGATCTCGAAGCCCGCGACCAGCGTATGGCCCAGGGCGCCGGTATCGAAGTGCCGCGTCAGGTTGGTCTGGTTGATCCACAGGGTGGTGGCCGCATCGCGGCCGTAGGCCTGCGGCCCTGCGGGCCGGTAGTAGCCGGGCTGCATGCCCCGGAGATCGACATGCGAGGCAGAGATCACGGTGTCGCGGCTCAGCCGCGAGTAGCGCGTGAGGTTCTGCAGCCTGGCGCCCGAGCCGAAGTCATGCTCGATCTTCGCGGTCAGGGCATCCTGGCTGATCTTTTCCCGGTCAAGGTTGCGCCAGCCGAAATAGGCATTGCGCGAGACGCCATCGAGCATCTTGCCGCGAAAGGCCGGCACGCCAAAGTCGGGAAGGTTGTCATCGTTCTGGTGGAAGAAGCCGAGAGTCACGCGCGTGGGCGAATTCAATCCCAGAGCCAGCGAGGGTGCCACCCCCCAGCGCCGTTTGAAGATGGTGTCGCGCCCGGCCACGTCGCTGTCATGGCCCATGAGGTTCAGGCGCATGGCGGCCTTGCCGCCAGCCAGCACCCGGTTGGCGTCGAGCGTGAGGCGCCGGTAGCTGGCCATGCCCAGGCCTGCATCGGCCTCGGTGAAGTCATGGGCCTTGGGCTGCTTGCTGATCATGTTGATGCTGCCGCCCGAGGTGCCGGCCCCGCCGAAGACCGAATTGGGGCCCTTGATGACTTCGACCGACTCCATGTTGAAGAGGTCGCTGCGGTTGTTCTGACCGCTGTCGCGCAGCCCGTCGATCTGCAGGTTGGCATTGGCGCTGAAGCCGCGGATGTTGATGCTGTCGCCCGAGCCAGCACCGCCCTCGCCCGCGTTGAAGGTGATGCCGGACACATTGGACAGCGCCTGCTGCAGGCTCAGGGCGTTCTGTTCCTGGAGCACCTGCCCTGGCACCACGGTGATGGTCTGGGGCACATCCAGCAGCGGCTTGGCGTACTTGGCCGAGCCGGATGCCTCGGTACGCGAGCCCGTGGTGCGCGGTCCCGAAACGGTGACCGGCGCCAGCTGGACCTGGCGATCCTCAGGGATCACCTCCTGCGCGTGCGCGGGTGTGACCAGCGCCGCAGCAAGGGCGGAATACAGGCAGGAGTGAGGGGTGGAGACAAACGGTCTGGTACTTGAAGTGCGCATGGCAATGGCCCTTGATGTAAATGACAATCATTTGCATCAATAGACATCCAGGACAATCAGACCCGTCCGGTTCTGCAGCTCCAGACCCGGTTTGCGGCGTTTCGCAGGCGCCGCTCAGCGCGCTCCCGCCTCCTGCAGCAGCCGCTCCACCTCATGCTGGCTGCGCTGGCGGGCGTGGGCCAGGGCCGTGACGCCGTCCTTGTCGGGCAGGCTGAGGTCCGCCTTCGCCGTGATCAGCTGGCGCACGATGTCCTGGTAGCGCGGGCCACCATCGCCCAGCAAAACGGCTTCGAGCAGGCAGGTCCAGCCCAGCCGGTTCACATGGTCGGCCCGCACACCGGCCGCCAGCAAGGCCTGCACGGTATCGACGTGGCCGCGCTCGCAGGCGGGGATCAGCGCCGTGCCGCCGTAGCGGTTGACGCTTTGCAGGTCGGCACCATACGACAGTGTCATGCGCAGGATTTCCAGCCGGCCCAGGGCACCGGCCAGCAGATAGGCGCTGTCCTGCAGGTCGTTCTTGAGATTGGGATTGGCCCCGTGGACCAGCAAGGAGCGCGCAACCTCGACATGGTTGCCGCGCACGGCCAGCAGCAGCGGCGTGTTGCCCTGCGGATCACGCACATCCACCGGCGCGCCGCGCTTGAGCCAGTCGCGCACCTGCAGCGCTTCGCCGGCCTGGGCGGCCGCCAGCAGCGCGGGGCCGAATTCGGGGCGGTTCACCACACCCTCCTGCGCCTTGGCCGCGTCGCGGCCCTCGGCGGCTGCGGCAACGGCCTGGGCCTCCTGCGCCTGGACATCCGCCAGTCCCGCCGCAAGGCAGGCCGTCAGAATCGCCGCGTGCCGGCCCTGCGCGCCGGATCGGGAAACAGCATGGTGCATACAAGCCCTCCTGGAAAACACTGTGGTGCGGCAAGCGTACGGCAAGCCCGGGCGATTGCAGGCGAACCCGGGGTGCCGCCCGTCAGTTTCATTCAGGAACTATAGCGGCATCGCCTGATCCCACGCGCTTTCCCTGGGCTCGGCCCGCGCTGGAAAGTCTCCGCGCGCCAGCCGACCTCGAACGAAAGGAGACCCGTTCCCGTGCCTTGCAATCAACGCCGTGCCGCCCGCTGGCTGGCCGCAGCCGCCACCGCCCTCGCCGTCCTCACCACCACCCTGGCCCCGGCCGTCGCCCATGCGCGCGAGTTCGTCAGCGTCAAGGGCGCCAGCGTCAATGTGCGGCAGCAGCCCACCACCCGCTCGGCCACGCTGTGGGAACTGGGCAAGGGCTATCCGCTGCAGGTGGTGCAGCGCAAGGGCCAGTGGCTGCGCGTCAAGGACAACGAGAGCACGCTGGGCTGGGTGCATGCGCCGCTGACTGGCAAGACCCCGCACATGGTGGTGACCGGGCGCACCGCCAACCTGCGCGCCGGCCCGGGCCAGAACCATCGCGTGGTGGGCAAGCTGGCTGAAATGGAAGTGGTGCGCACGCTCAGGAAACAGGGCTCCTGGGCCCAGGTCCAGCGCGACAACGGCCAAAAGGGCTGGGTGGCGCGCAGCCTGACCTGGGGCTGGTGACCTGGGCTGATTACCTGGACGTCTGGCTGGACGTTCAGCCGTTGACCACGACCTGCGCGCGCGGCGCATAGCCGTGGTTCAGCGGGCCATGGCCGGCGCCCGTGAACACATCGGCACCGGCCGCAATCGCGCCCAGGATGTATTCGCGCGCCTGGGCCACGGCGGCCTCCAGCGGCAGGCCCAGCGCCAGGTGCGAGGCAATCGCCGAAGACAGCGTGCAGCCCGTGCCATGGCCGTTGTGCGTGGCAATACGCTGCGACTGCAGGCGCAGCCGCCGGCCGTTGCCATGGCCCAGCAGGTCCACCACCAGATCGCCCGACAGGTGCCCTCCCTTGAGCAAGGCGGCAGGCGCGCCCAACGCCAGGAGTTCCTGCACGGCGCCGTCCAGTGCATCTATGCCATCAATGGAGTGGCCCAGCAGCAGCGCCGCCTCGTCCAGATTGGGCGTGACCACGGTGGCCAGCGGGAACAGTTCGCGCACCAGCACGGAGGCGGTTTCCGGCGCGATCAGACGGTCGCCGCTGGTGGCCACCATCACGGGGTCCAGCACCACGTTGCGCAGTTGGTGGCGGCGGATGGCATCGGCCACCACCTGCACCACCTCGGGCGTGGCCAGCATGCCGATCTTGACGGCGTCGGCGCCGATGTCCTCGACCACCGCATCGATCTGGCCGCGCAGTATGTCCACGGGAATGCCGTGGATGCCGCTGACGCCCAGCGTGTTCTGCACGGTGATGGCCGTGATGGCCGTCATGCCGTAGCAGCCCAGGGCGCTGCAGGTCTTGAGGTCGGCCTGTATGCCGGCGCCGCCACCGCTGTCCGAGCCCGCGATGATGAGTACGCGGGCATAGCGCTTGCGCGTGGCGGGAGCCGGTTCGGGGGATGCGGCGGTCGAAGGGGAGTGGTCGGCAGTCATGGGCGAAAATTATCACCCATGCGCATGGTCAATACCGGCAGCTGCGGGATGTGCTGTAATGCCTGCTGACGGACGAAACAGGGGTGTCCCGTCGGTGAAACAGGGCCTGGCCCGCCTCACCGATGCGTGACTGAGAAACACCCTGGGGCCCCGGGGCGACCAGCCCCCTGCCGCACAAGCCTGCACCACAGGCATCTTGCCGCGCAGTGCCCCTGCACCCGATCCAGGTCATGCTGGCGTGGGGAGTTTCAATCAATCGGGGTGGTACGCCGCGTTTTGTCCAGCACATGCCCTGTGCGCGGACAGCCGGCCGGCAGTCCCACGGGCATGGGCGCACTTGACCACCAGATGCACATGTCCGTTCTACAAGCTTCTTCCCGCATCGCCATTCTGGGCGGCGGCCTCATGGGCCGGCTGCTGGCGTTGGCGCTGGCCCGTCGCGGCCACGGCATTGCCGTATACGACGCCCACGGCCCAGAAGGCGATGGCGCAGCGGCCCGCGTGGCAGCCGCCATGCTGGCGCCCCTGGCCGAATCGGCCATCACCGAGCCGGGCGTGGTACGCATGGGCCAGCACGGCCTGACGCGCTGGCCCGAACTGCTGGCCCAGCTCGATGCGCCCGTGTTCTTCCAGCAAAACGGCACCCTCATCCTCTGGCACCGCCAGGACGCGGGCGATGCCCAGCGCTTCTTCGGCCTGCTGGAGAAAAACCGCCGCATCAACCCCAGCCTTCCCGCGCTGCAGCCGCTGGCCGACCAGGCCCTGCACGACTGCGAGCCCGCGCTGGAGCGGCGCTTTGCCCAGGCCATGTACCTGCAGGGCGAGGGCCAGCTGGACAATCGCCAGCTGCTGGCCGCGCTCCACGCCACGCTGACCCGCCTGGGCGTGGAGCAGCACTGGAACCAGCCGCGCGAGCTGGCCGACTTCCAACCCGGCACGCCGGGCCAACCCGACTGGGTGCTGGACTGCCGGGGCCTGGGCGCACGCGGCCAGTGGCCTGCGCTGCGCGGCGTGCGCGGAGAGGTGGTGCGCATCCATGCGCCCGAGGTCACGCTGCAGCGGCCCACGCGCCTGATCCATCCGCGCTACCCGATCTACATTGCGCCCAAGGAGGACCACCTCTTCGTCATCGGCGCCACCGAGATCGAGTCCGACGACATGTCGCCGGCCAGCGTGCGCTCCACGCTGGAGCTGCTCAGTGCCGCCTACACCGTGCATCCGGGTTTTGCCGAGGGCCGCATCGTCGAGATCGCCACCCAGTGCCGCCCCACCCTGCCCGACAATCTGCCAGCCGTGCGCTGGAGCGCGCCGCGCGTGATGGAGGTCAACGGCCTGTACCGCCATGGCTTCATGATCGCGCCGGCCATGCTGGACGTGGTGCTGGAGCTGCTCGACGGCGGTGATTCCGAACTGGCCCGCCGCTTCGATGTTGCCGTCGAGCATGCGCCATCGCAGCACAAGGCAGCCGCCTGAACGGCACGCACGGCACTTTCACGCACAACAGACCGGACATGCACGCAGGGTCGCCAGACCCGGCCCTGCCTAAGATCGAACAAGCCTCCGTACCCGCCTTTCGTTTCCCCTCAGCCGCCATGAACATCACCATCAACCAGCAAGCGACCGAACTGCGCGACGGCGCCACCGTGGCCGACGCGCTGGCCCAGCTTGCGCCGCGCCCGCCCTTTGCCGTGGCCATCAACACCGTCTTCGTGCCCAAGGCCCGCTATGCCGAGCAGGCGCTGAACGACGGCGACCGCCTCGAAGTGATCTCGCCCGTGACCGGCGGCTGATGCCCCATCCGACTCTCCCATTGCCTCACGCCATGACGACTTCCGCCTCACCCTCCGACGACAGCCTGGTCCTGTACGGCCAGCGCTTTGACAGCCGCCTGCTGCTGGGCACCTCCCGCTACCCCTCGCCCGCCGTGCTGGAAGCTGCCGTGCAGCGTGCCCGCCCGGCCATGGTCACGGCCTCGCTGCGCCGCCAGGGCAGCAATGCCGCCGAGACCGGCGCCAGCTTCTGGGAGCTGCTCAGAAAGCTCAACGTGCCCGTACTGCCCAACACCGCCGGCTGCATGACCGTGCAGGAAGCCGTGACCACGGCCCAGATGGCGCGCGAGGTCTTCGAGACGCCCTGGATCAAGCTGGAGCTGATCGGCGACGACTACACGCTGCAGCCCGACACGCTGAACCTGGTCGAGGCCGCCTCCATCCTCATCAAGGACGGCTTCCAGGTCCTGCCCTACACCACCGAGGACCTGGTGCTGTGCCAGCGCCTGGTGGATGCGGGCTGCCAGGCCGTCATGCCCTGGGCAGCGCCCATCGGCACGGGCCGCGGCCCCGTCAACCCCTACGCCATGCAGACGCTGCGCGAGCGACTGAAGGTGCCGCTGATCGTGGATGCGGGCCTGGGCCGGCCCTCGCATGCCTGCCAGGTCATGGAATGGGGCTATGACGCCGTGCTGCTGAACACGGCCGTGGCCCTGTCCGAAGACCCGGTGGCCATGGCCGGCGCCTTTGCCGATGCCGTGAACGCCGGCCACGCCGCCCACCGCGCCGGCGCCATGGCCGAGCAATCTGCCGCCCAGCCCAGCACGCCCGTGCTGGGCACGCCGTTCTGGCACCACGGCTGAGGAGACCGGCCATGAGCAACGACTCCATCCAGTCCTGGGCAGATGCCATCGTGCGCCTGCACGGCGCCACCTTCGCCCCTGAAGGCTCCGCCCTGCCCTCCCAGCCCGTGCCGCAGGCACGGAGCCAGGAGCCGGCCTATCTTGCGGCGCTGCAGGCCTGCAGCGCGCTGGGCTTCATTGCCATCGACGCCGAGACGCTGGCCTGCGCCTGGCAGGCGCAGACGCTGCGCAGGGGCCGCTTCGAGGCCTCGCTATGGCCCGACGATCCGCGCGACTTCGGCCTGGAGGGCGCCGATGCGGCACTGGCCTTCCCGGACTGCCCAAGGTCCCTGGGCCTGTACGGCGTGCTGCCCGATGCGCAATGGGTGGGCCGCATGGCCCGCGCCGGTGTCCCCACCGTGCAATTGCGCTTCAAGTCCGAGGACCGCGACGCCATCGCGCGCGAAGTGCGCGCCGCCGTGGCCGCCGTGGAAGGCACGGACGCCCTGCTCTTCATCAACGACCACTGGCGCGAGGCCATCGATGCCGGCGCCTATGGCGTGCATGTAGGCCAGGAAGACCTGGACGGGCTGGCCGGCGCCGACCTGCAGGCCATCCACGCCTCGGGCCTGCGCCTGGGCGTGAGCACGCATGGCTATGCCGAAATGGTGCGTGCCCATGCCGTGCAGCCCAGCTATATCGCACTGGGCGCAGTCTTCCCCACCACGCTCAAGAAAATGGCCACGGCCCCTCAGGGCCTGGCGCGCCTGGGCGCCTATGTGCGCCTGATGCAGCGCTATCCGCTGGTGGCCATAGGCGGCATCTCGGCCGACCAGTTCCCGGCCGTGCGCGCCACGGGCGTGGGCTCGGTGGCCGTGGTGCGGGCGCTGGTCAATGCAGAGGATCCGGAAGCGGCGGCGCATCAGCTGCTCGCAGGCATGCACGCTGCAGACTGAGTTCTTGCTGGGCACCTGACCCGTCCTGCCATAGGTTGACACCTATGAAGGACACCGATCCGGCGTAATCCAGCCGGCCAGAGACGCCCGATGAACCTCATCGGGCGTTTTCAATTTTAGGGACAGGTGCGGTCTTTCCTGGTTGTAGATCTGCACGGCCTGCTGGACCATCCGGCTGGCCTGGGCCAGATCGGCAGGCCGATGCAGCAGGAACTCCATCTTCAAGATCCCGTTGACGCGCTCGGCCAGCGCGTTCTGATAGCA
>NZ_LZZV01000079.1:0-626 GCF_014170385.1 Delftia sp. UME58 | reverse complement strand
GGTTGCGTTTGTGAAGTTGATTGAAGTTGAAAATTGAATAGTATTTATCTATCGAAAATGTCTCGCCACGGCAACAGGCCGCGATGCCCCGGGGATGGCGTGGACATAAAAAACCGGCCCCAGAGGGCCGGTTCTTGATGCTTCCGCGGTCAGGCTCAGCGGTTCGCCAAGGCTTCCGTCTTGCGCTGCATGGCGCGGGTGATGGACCACTGCTGCGCGATCGACAAGGTGTTGTTGACGCACCAGTACAGCACCAGGCCGGCCGGGAAGAAGAACATCATCCCGCCGAACACCAGCGGCATGATCATCATGACCTTGGCCTGGATGGGGTCCGGAGGCGTCGGGTTCAGTTTGATCTGCAGGAACATGGTGGCCATCATGATGGCGGGCAGAATGAAGAACGGGTCGCGGATCGACAGGTCGTGCACCCACAGGATCCACGGCGCGCCGCGCATTTCCACGCTGGCCAGCAGCACCCAGTACAGCGAGATGAACACCGGGATCTGCACCACCATCGGCAAGCAGCCGCCCAGCGGGTTGATCTTCTCGGTGCGGTACATCTCCATCATGGCGGCGTTGAGCTTCTGCTTGTCGTCGCCGTACTTTTCCTTCAGGGCCTGCAGGCG
>NZ_LZZV01000078.1:0-36509 GCF_014170385.1 Delftia sp. UME58 | reverse complement strand
GCCCCCTCCCGCGCCCCGCCGCCGCCGCTGGCTGCGCGCCCTGCTCTGGTTCTTCCTGGTGCTGGTCCTGCTGCTGGCCACCCTGCTGGGTTCCGCCTGGTGGTGGGCCGGCCGTGCCGATTCGCTGGCCTACACCCTGCAGCGCGTGGCCGGCTGGCTGCCCGCAGGCCAGAGCCTGCAGGCCAAGGAAGTCACCGGCACCGTGCGCCAGGGCGGGCGCATCGGCTGGCTGCAATGGCAAAGCCCCACCATGAAGGTGGAGCTGCGCGACGCCACCATCGGCTGGCAATTGCGCCCCCTGCTGTCGCGCACCGTGCGCCTGGGCGAAGTGCGCATCGCCGAGCTGAGCATTGCCAGCACGCCCGACCCCGATGACAAGAAACCCGTCGAGCCACTGCAGCAGCTCGTGCTGCCCGTGAAGATCGACGTGCCCTTCCATGTGGAGCGCATCGTCTGGCAAGGCCCGCCCCAGGCCGAGGTACTGGGCCTGCAAGGCCACTACGTCTATGACGGCAGCGAGCACCAGTTGGACGTGCGCGACCTGCAATGGGCCGATGGCAACTACCAGGCCAGGCTGCGCCTGCAGGCCCGTGCGCCCATGGCCATCCAGGCCCAGCTGCAGGGCGACCTGCAAGCGCCGGCCCTGGCTTCGGATGACGAAGCCTCCACGGCCAAGGCCCCCAAACCTGCACCGCTGGCCGTGCAGGCCAGGGCCCGGATCGACGGCACCCTGGCCACCGCCGCTGCGCAACTGGGCATCAAGCTCCAGGTTGATGCCAAGCCCGGGACGGTGTCCGAGGAAGCATCTACCCCTCCCGCCGTACAGAAATCCGCCAAGGCCGATGGCAAGAACGGCAAGGCCAGGGAGCGCAACGAAGCCGCCCCGGTGTCCGAACCCATGCATGCGGACGTCGAGGCCAGCATCCGGCCTTGGCAGCCCCAGCCGCTGCAGACCGCGCGCGCCCAGCTCAGCCAGATCGACATCGCCGCCTTCTGGCCCCAGGGACCGCGCACCCGCATCAGCGGCGAATTGCAGGCCGGGCCGGATGGCAAGGCAGCTGATACAGCCCAGGCACCCGCCACGGAACAGGCATCGGACCAGGCATCGGACCAGGCGCCAGGCTCGGCCATCGCCACCACCGCCTGGCAGCTGACGACACGCCTGAACAACGCCATGCCCGGCCCCTGGGACCGCCAGCGCCTGCCGCTGGACCAGATCGAGGCCGCGGTGCGCTATGACGGCCAGCAGTGGCTGCTGGAGCAGGCGCAGATCGCCATAGGCTCGGGCAGCATCGACGCCCAGGGCCGCTTCGAGCCCGCCACCAAGGTCTTCGAAGGCCAGGCCAAGGTCCAGCGCCTGGACCCCGCCGCGCTCTACAGCCTCCTGGAAGCCGCGCCGCTGCAGGGCGAGCTGCGCGCCAGCGCCACGGCAGAGCAGCAGGTGGACTTCAGCGTGGACATCCAGGCCGCAGCCGCGCCCGCAGGCGCCAGGCGCCAGCCCCTGCGCATAGAGAAACTCGCCACCAAGGGCCGTTGGGCCCAGCCCGTGCTCTCGCTGGAGAACCTGCAGCTTGATGCGCTGCAGGCCTCGGTGCGCAGCCGCAGCCTGCAGTTCGACACCGAACAGCAAAAACTGCAGACCGTGCTGAAGGCCCAGCTGCCCGGCGCCGAGCTCTCGCTGGACGGCCACATCAGCCCCGCCGCAGGCCAGGGCAGCAGCCAGCTCAAGCTGTCGTCGCTCACCGCCCTCACGCAGTGGCTGCGCAAGCTGCCCGGCATGAAGGACCCGCTGGCCGGCGCCCTGATCGAAGGCCAGGCCCAGCTGGACGCCAGCTGGCGTGGCGGATGGGACGCACTGCAAAAGCGCATGAAGGCCGCCGTGGGCGACCCGCTGCCCGCCAGCGGCCTGCAACTGCAGGCCGACCTGCAGGCCGCCAAGCTGCGCTACCTGCCCGCAAACACGCCGCCCGAGCAGGCGCTGGAACTGCCCGAACTGCGCCTGGCCCTCAAGGGCTCGCCCGAGCAGGCCGGCCTGACCCTCACCGGCCAGGCGAAGCGCGGCACGCAGACCGCGCAGATCGACACGGCCCTGCAGGCAGGCCTTGCCACGGCGCGCGGCGCGGCCCCGCTGGACTGGCAGGCCAGCATCGACAGACTGCAGGCTCGGTTGAATCCGGGCCAGGACCTGCCCGGCCCATGGCAGTTGCAACTGGCGGGCAAGCAGCCCGTGCAGATCGCCCAGCGCACCACGGGCCGCACCGTGCTGTCCACCACCTTCACGGCATCGGCCGGCAGCCTGCAGGTCACGCCGCCCACGCTGGCCCAGCGCCGCGCCAATGCCGAGGCGCCGCAGCCCGTGCTGCTGGCCTGGGACGACACCCGCGCCACCCAGGGCGGCGATGGCCGCTGGGCCCTGCGCAGCACCGGCCGCGCCCAGGCCCTGCCGCTGGCCTGGGTCGATGCCCTGTCCATGGCCGAGGAGCCTCCGCTGGCCGCCATGGGCCTGAGCGGCGACCTGAGCTTCAATGCCCGCTGGGACCTGGACACCACCGGCCCCGCGCTCAAGGCCGAACTGCTGGTCGAACGTGCCGCCGGCGACCTGCGCCTGGCCGTGGAAGACGGCTCGGGCACCACCGTCATCCACACCACGGGGCCGCGCTCCAGCAAGCCCGGTGAAGTGCGCACCCGTACCGTGCGCGGCGCCGGCATGCGCGCCCACATCAAGCAGGCCCGCCTGAGCGTGCGCGCCCAGGGCGACGACGTGCAGGCCAAGCTCGACTGGGACAGCGAACGCGCCGGCACCCTGACCGCCCAGCTGGGCACGCGCCTGGCCCAGCAAAACGGCACCTGGACCTGGCCCGAGAAAGCCCCGCTGTCCGGCCAGATCGACGCCCGCATGCCCGACATCGGCATCTGGGCGCTGTTCGCCCCGCCCGGCTGGCGCGTCACCGGCTCGCTGCAGGCCAAGGCCGAGATCAGCGGCGACCGCCAGAACCCGCAGTGGCAGGGCAATCTCTCGGCCGACGGCCTGAGCATCCTGTCCGCGCTGGACGGCATCGACCTGCAAAACGGCGTGCTGCGCGCCCGCCTGCAAGGCAACCGGCTGGACCTGACCGAGCTGCGCATGCAGGGCGGGCGCGGCAGCAATGCGCGCATCCTGGGCTACAGCGGCAACCTCACCACGGCCCCGCGCGAAGGCGGCGAACTCACGGGCTCGGGCTTCGTGCGCTGGGACCCGCCCAATGCCGATGGCAGCAACTCCGGCCTGAGCATGGACTTGCGCGCCCAGGCCACCAGGCTGCAGGTGCTGGTGCGGGCAGACCGCCAGGTCAGCATCTCCGGCGGCCTGCAGGCCAGGCTGGAGCAAGGCCAGTTCACGCTGCGCGGCGACCTCACCACCGACCGCGCCACCATCATCCTGCCCGAGGAATCCGCCCCATCGCTGGACTCCGACGTGGTCGTGCACTCGGCCGCCTCGCGCAAGGCCGAGCAGGAAGCGGCGCGCAAACAGCAGCAGGCCGACCGCAAGGCCCAGGCCCGCGCGGAAACCATCAAGCTGCCCGACATCCTCGTCAAGCTCGACCTGGGCCGCGACTTCGCGCTGCAGGGCTACGGCATCACCACCCGCCTGGAAGGCGCGCTGGAAGTGCAAGGCCCCACCGTGGCGGCCGGCCCGCCGCGCATCACGGGCGAGATCCGCACCGTGCAGGGCCGCTACCGCGCCTGGGGCCAGTCGCTGGACGTGGAGACCGGCCTCATCCGCTTCAACGGCCCCTACGCCAACCCCTCGCTGGACATCCTGGCGCTGCGCCCGAACATCGCCGTGCGCGCAGGCGTGCAGGTGCAGGGCACGGCCAACGCCCCGCGCGTGCGCCTGTACTCCGACCCCGAAATGCCCGATGCCGAAAAGCTCTCCTGGGTGGTCATGGGCCGCGACCCCGCCACGGGCGGCGCCGAAAGCGCCCTGCTCCAGCAGGCCGCGCTGTCCCTGCTCAGCGGCGGGCGCAACAACAGCGGCAAGATCGCCAGCAACCTGGGCCTGGACGAAATCGGCTTCAAGGGACCGGGCGGCGAAGGCTCCACCGGCGCCGCCCTCACCCTGGGCAAGCGCCTGTCCAGCGATCTCTACGTCACCTACGAGCAAAGCCTCTCGGGGGCCATGGGCACGCTGTACATCTTCTACGACCTCTCGCGCCGCCTCACCCTGCGCGGCCAGACCGGGGAAACCAGCGCGCTGGACCTGATCTACACCGTGCGCAAGGACTGACGCCCCGGCACCCTGCACACCGCCCGGCGGGCGGCGTGCAGGGCAGACCCGCCCCGAGCGTTTACAATCGCGGTTTGCCTCTCTCCGTAGTTCAATGGATAGAACGGGCGCCTCCTAAGCGCCAGATACAGGTTCGATTCCTGTCGGAGGGACCATTGAATTGCTTCTGTATCAATGGCTTGCGAATTGCACTTGGCCCCCGGGGACATTCCGGGGACACAGGCGGTGTAGAAACAAGAAACGCCCCTCGACACCAGAAAGGTGCCGAGGGGCTTTTTGCGTTCGATCCAGGGTCAGTGCGAGCCGGCCGGCCAGCATGCATGCAGGCGCTGTCCAGAGGCGCGAACTGGGTAGCTGGGTTTCGATGAAAAGATATCGATTACTTCACATTTGATAGCTGCTTGCGCTCATACAGCAGGCACTAGGATCGGATTTACCCAGGGAATCAGGTAGCGACAGCCCAGTTATCCAACTGCAGGCCGGGCACCTTGGCGAATTCGCGGGTGTTGTTGGTCACCAGCAGCGCCCTCTGGCTCAGGGCGTGGGCGGCGATCATGGTGTCAAGCGCGCCGATGGGACTGCCTCGACGCTCCAGATCGGCCCGCAGGTCGCCATAGGCCCACACGGCCGCCTCGTCAAACGGGAGGATGGTGAGCGGGGCAAGAAACATCTCCAGGGCCAGGCGGTTACGGGCCGAGCCGCTTTTGGCCACGCCAAAGGCCAGTTCGGCAGCCGCCACGCTGCACAGTCCCACCTCTCCCATGCGGTACTGCTGAAAGCGCGCCAGCACTTCCGGGGGCTTGGCATTGATGATGTAGATGCAGATGTTGGTGTCGAGCAGGATCATGGGCTGATCTCGTCCCGCTGCTGGGCATCAGGCTGCTCGCGCTCGAGCACAAAGCCCGGTTCAAACTCAGCCAGCCCGGCTTGCAGTGTTTGCCAAGGGTCGTCTGCGGGCAGCAGCAACACGCCGTTGCCGAAGTGCTTCACCACGACTTCAGTGCCCGTGAAACGGTACTCCTTGGGCAGCCGCACGGCTTGACTGCGGCCGGATTGGAAAAGGCGTGCGGTGTCCATGGCGGGCTCCTTGATTGGTAATCACCAATGGTATCTACCGCTTTTCGCTCTGTCCAGCACGGCTTGTGTGTGCTGCGAGCTGGTGCGCCGTGCCAGCTACGAGGCCCATCAGCTGCCGCAGGCGCAGATGCGGACGGCGGATCGCCAGGACACGGAGGCCCATATCGTGGCGCACGGCATGGCGGCGCGCATTTCGCAGCTGACGCAGATCGTTTTCGTGGCCGCCGCCCTGCATGGCGAGCACCGCGACGGATGGGCTTCGCAGACCTTTCGCGACGTGCGCAATGTCTTTGAAAGAGGCATGGGCCGTATCTGCGGCGATCCCCCCAACGCGTGACGGACGGGCCCGGGCACTCGGCTACCATCAGTGCCCCAATCACTGATGCAGTCTCCCGAAAGGCCCTCATGCTGCTGTACGCCGATTCGCAATTCGCCTCTCCCTATGCCATGTCCGTGTTCGTTGCGCTGAAGGTCAAGGGGATTGAATTCGAGTTGCGCACGCTGGACCTTTCGGCGGGACAGAACACCGGGGTGGACTATGTGGCCGCGTCACTGACGGCACGGGTGCCCACGCTGGTGGATGGCGATTTCAGCCTGTCGGAGTCGTCGGCGATTTCCGAGTATCTGCAGGACCGCTTTGGCGGCGCCCCGCTCTACTCCCAGGATGCGCAGGCGCGCGCCCGTGTGCGCCAGGTCCAGGCCTGGCTGCGCAGCGATCTGATGGCCTTGCGCTCGGAGCGCAGCACCGAAGTGGTGTTCTACCGCCCCACGCCCACGCCGCTGTCGGATGCGGGCCAGGCTGCGGCGCGCAAGCTGTTTTCGGTGGCGGGAGCCTTCATCCGCTCGGAAGATGACCACATTGCCGGCCCGTGGTCGATTGCCGATGTGGATCTGGCGCTGATGCTCAACCGCCTGGTGCTCAACGGCGATGCCGTGCCCGCGCCGCTGGCCGCCTATGCGCGCCGGCAGTGGCAGCACCCCGCCGTCCAGCAGTGGCTGGCCCTGCCCCGCCCGCCCCTGGCAGGCTGAGCCGAACGGACCCGGCAGGCCATGGACAGCCTTCTCTACATGGGCGTGCGGATCACGCCCGCATCACTTCCCAGCGAGGCCTGGCCTGGCGCCTGGCTGCCGCACGCCACCCTGCTGGAGGTGGCCAGCGGCAAGTCCCTGGGGGCCGTCACCGATGACCAGCCCTGCGACACGCAGCCAGAGGCCGATGCCCGCGCGTTGCGGCTGGGCAAGCGCCATGTGATGAAGGTGCTGCATCAAGGCTGAGGCTTGCTTTGCCACCGTGCGGCCCGTCATTGGGCCTTGATGCCCTTGTCGTCGATGAGCTTGCGCCAGCGCTGCGTCTCTGCCCCCATGAACCGGCCCAATTCGACGGGCGTGCCGCCTGCCACGTTGGCGCCCATGGCAGAGAGGCGCTCGCGCGTTCTGTCGGCATCCAGCACCTGGTTCACGGCCGCATTGATCTGCTCGATCACGGCCCCAGGCGTGCCGGCTGGGGCCAGCAGCGCAAACCACGAGCTGACGTCGAAGTCCCGGTAGCCCAGTTCCTGCAGCGTGGGGACCTCGGGCAGCACGGGTGAGCGTACGTTGGTGGTGACGGCCAGCGGCCTGAACTTGCCCGCACGGATGTGCGGCAGGGCCGTGGGCACGACGTCGAAGAGAAAGTCCAGTTGGCCACCGAGCAGGTCGGTGATGGCCGGCGCACTGCCCTTGTAGGGCACATGGATAGCCTTGAGGCCGGCGCTGCCCAGAAAGTACTCGCTGACCAGATGGGTGATGTTGCCGTTGCCCGCCGAGCCGTAGTTCAGCGGCGCAGGCGCGGACCTGGCCCAATGCACGAACTGCCGCACATCGCCGGCAGGCGACGTGGGACGGGTCACGAGCACGGCCGGGGTCTTGGCCAGTAGCACCACGGGCGCGAGGTCCTTGCCCACGTCGTAGCCCACGGGGCCCAGGCCGGGGTTGATGGTCAGCGGGCCCACGGAGCCCAGCAGCAACACATGGCCATCAGGAACCGCGCGGGCCACGGCCTGTATGCCGATGGCGCCGCCCGCGCCCGGCTTGTTTTCCACCACCACGGGCTGCTGCCAGGCCTCGGACAGGCCCACGGCCACGGTGCGCGCCACGATGTCCACGGCGCCGCCCGGGGTGAAGGGCACGACGATGGTGACGGTCTTGCCGGGAAAGGCCAGCGCCGGCCCGGCCAGGGCCAATGCCAGGGCGGCACATGCGTGCCAGAAGCGGCGCAGCCCTGTCCCGTGTTGCCGGCCGGTGGAATGATCTCGGTCCATGGTGTGTCTCCTTGGGTTCTTGCACAGTTGCGGCCTGCCGCGCTTGCGGCAGCGCCTTGTTCAGATCAGGCCGGCGCTCACCAATGCCTGGCGCACGCGCTGGCGCTCGGCATCGCCCAGGTCCACCCAGGGCAGGCGCACGCGGCTGCTGGGCAGGCGGCCCAGCAGGACCAGGGCTTCCTTCATGCGGGTGTGCATGTCCAGCATGGGGGCACTGTAGAAGCAACTGGACAGGGGATGGATGCTGTCGTTGATGGTGCGCGCCGCGGCCAGATCGCCGGCCTGCACGGCCTCCCACAGCGCCACATGCAGGTCGGCATGCACGCTGCCCGAGCCGGAAAGAATGCCCTTGCAGCCCAGGGTGAGCGATGGCATGAGCCAGGCGCTGTGGGTGGTGAGCACGTTCACCGGCCGGGGCAGAGACTGCAGCACGCGGATGTTGCGCTCATGCTCCACGGGGTTGTTGCTGCGGTCCTTGATGGCTTTGACCGAGGGCACTTCCTCGGCCAGCCGTACCAGGGTGTCCAGCGGATGGGCCATGCCGGTGGCGGTTTCGTACTGGAAGACGATCAGCGGCAGGTCGGTGGCGTCGGCGATGGCCTTGTAGTGTCCCAGGGTCATCTGCGGCAGCATGGCCGCGCCGCGTGCGAAGACGGCGGGCGGAAAGACCAGAAGGCAGGAGGCGCCGCCGGCCTCGGCCTGGCGGGCGATCTGCGCGGCATCGAGCGGGCCGTGCGCGTAGACGCCATGCATGAGGGGGATGCGGTCGCCGACCTCGTCGGCCATGAGGTCCAGCGCGCGGCGCTGTTCGTCCAGCGTCAGGCCTGGCACCTCCTGGGAGACGCCGTTGACGCACAGGGCCGAGATGCCGCGCACGGCGGCGAGGTCGCGCATGTGCCTGCGCAGCGAGGTCTCATCGATGGACAGGTCTTCATTGAAGGGCATGAGCGCCGCCGGGATGACACCTGCGGGGACGTAGCCGGGGAAACGGGCAGCCATGGGGTTTTCCTTCCAGTCAAAAGCTTGCAAATCGCGTTTGGACTTTATGAAAATCGCCTTCGGTGCTCCATCCAAATGTTCACACAGTAAAAATGACTGCAACACCCCACAGTACCGCCAGAGACACAGCCAAGTCACTGGGCAGATCCATTGCGATCCTGAAGGCGCTTTCTGCACCCAGCCGCCGTGGATTTCCACTGAGTGAACTGTCCAGGATGACCGGGCTGCCGCATCCAACCACACTGCGGCTGCTGCGCCATCTCACCGAGTCGGGCATGGTGGCCTGCAACGTGCAGACCAAGCTCTACCGGCTGGGCCCACTGGCTTTCGAACTGGGGCTGGCGGCAGCCGAGCATTGCGACATCCGGGGACTGTGCGGTGAATCCATGGACAGATTGCAGGCCGAGACCCAGGACACCTGCTATCTGACGCTGCGCAGCGGCTTCGATGCCGTCTGCCTGGACCGGCGCGAGGGCCTGTCGCCCATACGTGTGCTGACACTGGACGTTGGCAGCCGCCGTCCGTTGGGCGTGGGCGCCGCAGGACTGGCGATACTGCTGCGCCTGTCCGATGGGGAGGCCGAGTCGCTCATCCAGGCGGCCGGACCCAGGCTGGCACGCTACAACCGCATGGACATGGACACCATGCGCATGCTTCTGGTCCAAAGCCGCGAGCGTGGCTACGCAGTCTGCGGCAACTGGGTGACTCTGGGCGTGAGCGCAGTGGCCATGCCACTGTGTACCGCTGATGGCCGGCCGCTGGGTTCGCTCAGCATCTCGGCCGTCAACCATCGCATGCCCAAGGAACGCTGGCCGCAGCTGGCGGCCTTGCTGCGGCAGGAGGCGGACCTTATCCAGCGACGCCTCAACAACCCTGCACCCGCGCAGGGTGTCTGGATGCCGTGAAGCCGACCGGCCGGCGCGCCCCTCAATCCATCTTCACGGCCACCAGCTTCCACCCCATCAGGCCTTCGCGCATGAAGATGAAGCCGCCCGGCTCCCCGCGCGGGTGCACGAAGACCTTGGACCAGCCCTGGTACTGCACGGAATAGTCCTTGCGCGGCGGCCCGCCCTGGGTGTCCACGCCCACGCCTGCGGCGGCCACGTCCGTGGGTTTGCCGGGCTTGCCTTTTTCCAGCATGAGCATGACGCCATCGGGCGACACCAGCGCCTCGGTGAACTGGCCGACCAGGCCCTGGGCCAGTTGCTGGCCAAAGCCGGCAAGGGGGTTGGAGGCGCTGTCGCCCGAGCCGCCCATCTGGGACTGCAGCCTGGCCATCATCTGGCCCTTGATGCTTTCGCGCAGCGCGGGGAAGTCCACGTAGCCGGACAGGGCCTGGGCATCGCGGCGCTCCACGGCCTTGCCGATCTGGTGCAGGGCGATGTAGGGCGATGCGTAGAGCAGTCCGGCCGCGGCCACGCAGAGGGCGGCCAGCGCGCCGGCCAGGGTTTTGGGTTTCATGGATCTCTTTCGTGAAGCCGGGCCAGGGGCCATGCGCAAACGCGGATTCTAGGCGGGCCGTTCCGCGCCGCAGCCGTTGCCAGGGCCGTTGCCGCCTGTATTTTTCATGGATTTGCAATCAACAGAGAAGCACTATCAGGCCAGGGCCAACGCCTGAAAAACGGGTATTGCCTGGTCCATTCGATTCATACTATAGTTTGTAACAAAAAGTTTGAAAATCAATACAACATGGAGCGCCATTGCCCGCATGGGCCTGCAGGCAAGCCCGCATTGCCGTTTCCGTATACCTGCGCGCCTTTGTGTAGACCGGGCATTCTTGTGTGAATGAAATTTCATTTTCACTAGCAGGCCCTTCGTGAGAAATGTGTGCAATCACGGGGCGGCATGAGAGCGCAAGTACCCACCCACCATCCGCAATGCATGCAAAGGACGCAGTATGAATAATTTCAAGTTATCGACTCGCCTGACCGCCTTGATTGGTTTTCTCTCACTGCTCATGATCGTGATCGGCGCTTTCGGGCTATATGGAATCAGCGAGTCCAACCGCCGATTCAAGGTGGTCTATGAAGAGCGCCTTGTCGCGCTGGGCGATCTGCTGGAAGTGCAGCGCCTGCTGCTGCGCAACCGCCATGCAGTCTCGGGCGCCATTGCCGTGCACCTGCCCGAATACACGCAGCAAAAGCAGCAGGAGATACAGACCAACATCAACGACGTGAACAAGGCCTGGGCCTCGTTCCGCCAGACCCGGCTGACCGAGGAAGAGGCTCAGCTGGCCGACCGCTTCGAGGCCGTGCGCGCGCTGTTCCTGCAGGGCTTTCTGAAGCCGGCCCAGCAGGCGCTGCAGTCCGGTGACCTGGAGCTGGCCCGGCAGCTGCTGATCGACAAGGACGAGGCGCTGTACGCGCCGCTGCGTAATGTGATCGTGCAGCTGACCGCGCTGCAGACCCGCGTCGCCAAGGAGGAGTACGACGCCGCGCAGTCGCTCTACCAGGTGATCTTTGCCGTGGCCGTGGGCTCCATCATCGCGGGCGTGCTGCTGGGGGTGCTGCTGGGCTGGTCCATCATCCGCAACATGGCGCGGTCGCTGCGCCTGGCCATCCATACGGCCGATGCCGTGGCGGCGGGCGATTTGACGCGGCACATCGATGTGCGCGGCAAGGACGAGGTGTCCATGCTGCTGCGCGCGCTGCAGACCATGCAGGAGGGGCTGCGCGGCGTGGTGCGCCAGGTGCACCAGGGATCGGTCAGCGTGGCGGCGGCCAGCGGGCAGATCGCGCAGGCCAACCAGGACCTGTCCTCGCGCACCGAAAGCCAGGCCAGCGCCCTGCAGCAAACCGCCGCCTCCATGGAGCAGCTCAGCTCCACCGTGCGCCAGAACGCCGACAACGCGCAGATGGCCAACCAGCTGGCGCTGGGCGCCTCCACCGTGGCAGCACAGGGCGGCGAGGTCGTGCGGCAGGTGGTCGATACCATGCGCGGCATCAGCGATTCCAGCCGGCAGATCGCCGACATCATCAATGTGATCGACGGCATTGCCTTCCAGACCAACATCCTGGCGCTGAACGCGGCCGTGGAGGCCGCGCGCGCGGGCGAGCAGGGCCGGGGCTTTGCCGTGGTGGCCACCGAGGTGCGCGGCCTGGCCAGCCGCAGCGCCGAGGCCGCCAAGCAGATCAAGCAACTGATCACCGACAGCGCCAGCCGCGTGCACAACGGCAGCGCGCTGGCCGACCAGGCCGGCACGACCATGGCCGAGGTGGTAGAGGCCATCCGCCGCGTGACGGACCTGATGGGCGAGATCAGCGCCGCCAGTTCAGAACAAAGCTCGGGCGTGGCGCAGATCGGCCAGGCGGTCACACAGATGGACCAGGCGACCCAGCAGAACTCGGCACTGGTGGAGGAGATGGCCGCTGCCGCCTCCAGCCTGCGCGGCCAGGCCGGTGATCTGGTGCGCACGGTGGGCGCCTTCAAGCTGGACGCGGCACCCGGCCATCATCAGCATGCCGCCGTGGAACTGCAGCGCCGCCAGCCCGTGCTGGCGGCGGGCTGAGAGAGAAACAAAAAAGAGCGCGCGAGGAGAAGCGAAGAAAGAAGAGCAAAGCAGCAAGAGTCCTTGGCCGCAGGGCCAGGGCCTCCAGCTCGATCAATGCAGGGTGGAGGCCCTGGCCTTGCGGTTGCGATCCATCTTCACGCGGTACATGGCCGCGTCGGCCTTTTGCAGCGCGTCGTCGGCATCGATGGAGTCAGGACGCAGGCAGACCACGCCCACGCTGGCGCCGCCGTAATCCAGTGTCTTGCCATCGGGCAGCTCGACCTGGAAGGCCGAGGCATCCGACAGGCGCCGCTGCAGGTCATGCGCCACGTCGTCAGCCTCGCTGCCGAACAAAGGCCCCACGCCGATGAAGACGAACTCGTCGCCGCCAAAGCGCGCCAGCATGTCGGCGCTGCGCAGATGGGAGGACAGGCGTTCGCCCATGGCGCGCAGCAGTGCGTCGCCGGCCTCATGGCCATGCTCGTCGTTCACGCTCTTGAAGCGGTCCAGGTCGATGAAGCCGATCACCACGCATTCCTGGCTGCGCGCGCACCGTGCGATGAGCCGGCCCAGCTCATCGGTCAGGCAGCGCCGGTTGGGCAGGCCGGTCAGCGGGTCCAGCAAGGCCAGCGCGGCCAGCTCCCGGTTGGTCCGGCTCAGGCTGGCGATGAGTTGCTCGCGCTCCACGCGCTCGGCTATGAGGTTGGCGAACAGGCGCAGCAGGCCTTCGGCCTCGGTGCTCAACGCCTGGGAGGACTTGCTGGCCGCGCACAGAGTGCCGTAGAGTTGGCCGTCGGAAAAGCGCACCGGCGCGCTGGCGTAGGTGCGGATGCCCAGCTCACGCGCGGCCTCGGAGTCGCCCCAGCAGGCACCGACATCGGGTGTGTACATGCGGCCCTCGTCCAGGGCGCGCTTGCACAGCGTGTCGCCCCAGGGAACGACCAGGCCCTCCGGAATCTGCATCTCGCTCGCGTTGCGGGCATAGAGCACGCGCTGCTGGCCCTGTTCTTCGTTGATGGTGGTGAGATAGGTGGACTCCAGATGCGTGCTCTCTTCGAGCATTTGCAGCAAAGGCCGCGTCAACTCTTCCAACGAATGCGCCTGGGTCACGGACTGGGACAGGCGCTGGACAAGGGACTCCATGAAATACCTCTCGAAATGACTACGGAAGCAGACTGCCCGCGCGCCTGAGGAGGGAATGGCAAGGCAGGCAGGCTGGCACCAATTTGGGGATTGTGACCCGGCCGGACGCAAGCGGGAAGCATTCCTGCCGCGCTACACGTCGATACGTCTGCGCGCCACGGCCGATGTCAGCGGCCCGACACAGGCGGCCATATCACCTGCACGCGCAGGCCGCCCAGCGTGGGCGAACGGTCGAGCAGCAGGCGTGCACCATGCCGCTGGGCAATGGTCTGCACGATGGCCAGGCCCAGTCCGCTGCCCTGCGATTGCGGGCCTGCGGAACCCGCGGCACCCGCGAAACCCGCAGAAGGCCCGCGCACAAAGCGCCGCAGCACCTGCTCACGCTCGCCTTCGGCAATGCCGGGGCCGGAGTCCTCGACCACGAGCGCGCGCCCCTGGGCATCGCTGCGCCAGCCCACATCGACGCGGCCACCTTTCGGCACGTACTTGATGGCGTTGTCCAGCAGGTTGCGCACCAGCATCTGCAAGGCCTGTGCATCGCCCGCCACGGCAAAGGACTGCCGCAGCTGCGGAGGCTCGCTCAGGCCCATGTCCAGGCCGTGCTGCTGGGCGGCCACGGCCTGGTCTGCCAGGGCCTGCTCCACCACCTCGCGCAGGTCCACGTCCGCAGGTGCGGCCGTGGCAGCGTCGTGCTGCCCCTGCATGCCTTGCATGCCTTGTGCCGTGCCTTGGGCTTCCTGCCGCGCCAATGTCAACAATTGTTCGACGAGCCGCGTGGCCCGGTCTATGCCGGCCGACAGGCGCTGCACGGCCTCGTCATGCGCGGCAGCATCGGGCGCGCGCTGCAAGGCCACCAGTTGCAGCTTGAGCGCGGCCAGCGGCGAGCGCAGCTCGTGCGCGGCATCGGCCACGAAGTGCTGCTGCGCCTCGAAGGCCCGGCCCACGCGCTGCAGCAGCGCATTGAGCTCGGCCACCAGGGGCCGCACCTCGTCGGGCAGGCCCTCGGCAGGCACGGGGGCCAGGTCCTGCGGACGGCGCGTGGCCAGTTCGCGGCGCACGCGCTGCACGGGCGCCAGCGAGCTGCGCACCACCCACCATACGGCCAGCGCCAGCACGGGCGCCAGCATGGCGATGGGCAGCAGGCTCTGCCATGCGGCATCGCGCGCCAGCGTGCGGCGCACGCGCATGTCCTGCGCCACCTGGATCACCTGCGAGCGCGTCTGCAGCGAGAACACGCGGTACACCGTGCCGCGCGCGGGCACGTCGGCAAAGCCCAGCACGGCCATCTGCGGCAGGGCCGCACCCAGTGCGGATTCGAAAATGCGCAGGCCCTCGTTGGTCCAGACCTGGACGATGAATTCGTGGTTCTCATCCTCTGGCGGCGTGCCCTGGGGCCTGCCGCGCGCATCCACCGGCAGGCCGGCGCGCAGCGCAAAGGCGGTCTGCTGCATCTGGTAGTCGAACAGGGTGTCGGTCTGCAGCAGCGCATTGCGGTAGGCCAGCAGGCCCTGCAGCAGCGCGGTGAGCACGATGGCCGCCCCCAGGAACAGGAGCAGCCGCGTTCCCAGTGCGCCGGGCAGGCGTCCGCGCGCCCTGGCGATGAGAGAGGAAGCCGGCTCCTTCATGGCTTGGGCACCATGTAGCCCACGCCGCGCACATTGAGGATCAGCCCCGCGCCCAGCTTCTTGCGCAGGCCGTGGATGTAGACCTCGATGGCATTGCTGCTGACCTCGTCGCCCCAGCCGTAGAGCTTGTCCTCGATCTGCTGGCGCGACAGCGTGCTGCCCGGGCGCGCCAGCAGCGTCTCCAGCACCGCCCATTCGCGGCCGGAGAGCACCACGTCGCGGCCTTCGACGCTGGCCTCGCGCGTGGCGGGGTTCAGCCGCACGCCCTCGCGCTCGTACAGCGGGTCGGACCCGCCCGAGGCACGGCGCGCCAGCGCGCGCAGGCGCGCGAGCAGCTCGTCCAGGTCGTAGGGTTTGACCACATAGTCATCGGCCCCCGCATCCAGCCCCGCAATGCGGTCGCGCACGGCATCGCGCGCCGTGGCCACCAGCACCGGCGTGCGGTCGCGGCGCCCGCGCAGGCGGCGCAGCACCTGCAGGCCATCCTGCCCCGGCAGGCCCAGGTCCAGCAGCACCATGTCATAGCCATGGCCGCCACCCGGTCCCGGGCACAGGGCCGCATCGGCCTGCAGGCCGTCATGGGCCCAGTCCACTGCATGGCCCTCGCCGCGCAGCAGGGTCTGCACGGCCTCGCCGATCATGGCGTCATCTTCGACAAGCAGTAAGCGCATGGTTGAAGAATAGCTCCCTGGAAGGCTGGCTCAGTTGGCGACTCAGGGGGTGAGCGGCGGCTACACCGCCGCTTCAATCTTAGGCATGGCCATGCGGGCCTTGGTCAGCGCCATGCCCAGGTTGGCCGTGCGGCGGCAGACGAAGACGGCCACGTAGTCGGGCATGAGCTTGCCGCGCAGGAAGACGTGGATGAGATTGTCGCTGTTGACGATGAGTTCCTGGAAGTAGTGGTGGCCGTCGTCCTTGAGGCCGCGCGACTTCTTGAACAGGCTCTCGATCATCGAGACATTGGGGCCGTTGAACAGGTCGGCCGTGGCGGCGGCCACCAGGTCGATGACTTCGCGCGGATGCGAGTCCACCGTGCGGATGGCCAGCAGCATGCCGGAGGCGGCATCCACGTAGCCGATGGCCAGGCACTCGGGCACGGACCCGGCCACCTCGCTCAAAACGTTATCCAGGCTCATTGCAGCTTTCCTTTTTTGTGAATGGATGTGATCGGTCAGCCCATCTTCAGCAGCAGTGCCACTTCGTACGCATACAGCAGGTCCTCCTGGGCCTGGGACTGCACGTACTGGGCATCGATGAGGCGCACGCGGCGCAGCGCCTCGTCGGCAGTCAGTCCCTCGCGCACCAGCCATGCGGCCAGCACCGTGCCCGTGCGGCCCAGGCCGGCCAGGCAGTGCACGGCCAGCACCTCGCCCGCGCGCAGCATGGCCGACATGCGCGCCAGCAGCATCTGGATCTGGGCCACCGAAGGTGATTCGTGGTCGCGCACCGGCAGGTGCAGGTTGCGCAGGCCATGGCGCTGCAGCGGCTCCTGCGGCAGGTCGTTTTCGGTCAGCGTGATCAGCACGGTGACGCCGCAGCCGCGCAGGGCCTTCAGGTCAAAGTCCATGGACTGCACCACGCCGGGCTGCGGCGCACCGGCCAGCCGGCCCGGCACCAGCCAGGCAAAGCCGCTGGGTCCACGGCTGGCAGGCACGGCCTGCGGGTCGGCCACCAGCGGCTGCCAGTCCACCAGCACGGCAGGATTGACGGCGCGTGGGCGGGCCGCGGCAGCGGGTGTCGGTGCGGGTGCGGGTACCGGCGCAGGCATGGACGCAGGCACAGGTGCAGGCGCAGGCTCAGGTGCAGGCGCAGGCTCAGGTGCAGGCATGGGCTCGGACGCAGGCTCGGTGGCCACTGCATCCGACAGAAACTCGGAGATCGCGGCCAAGGCCGCTGCAGGCAGCGGCGGGGGCAGGGACACGCCCTCTTCCAGGTCTTCGGCCCGCGCATCGGGAGAGGCCACGGCGCAGCTGCCGGTGCGCACGAACTGCTGGCCCGCCAGCGACAGCGGCGCACGCTGAAAGGCCTCCATGGATTGCGCCTCGGCGATGCGGCCGCCGGCCAGCAGCAGCATGTCCTGCGCCACGGCCTGTGCGTGCTGCTGGTGGTGCGTGCTCATCAGCACGGCCGTGCGCCGAGCCACCTGGCGCAGCAGTTCCAGCAGCACAAAGGCCTCGTAGCCCTCCAGCTCTGCCGTGGGCTCGTCCACCATCAGCAGGGCCGGTTCGGCCAGCGCCTCGCGCAGTATGGCCACGGCACGCTGCTGCACAGGGGACAGCTGCAGCGCCGGCTGGTCGAACATCAGCGCAAGCTCGGGAAAGCCGAAGGCCTGCACCTGCGCGCGGCACCAGTCGCGCAGTGCATGCGGCACGAGCTTGAGGCGGGGCCGGGCCAGCTCGACGATGGCGTCGAAGGTGCTGGCCATCATCAGCCGGGCCTGCTGCTGCACCAGGCGCGGCGCCTGCATGGCGCTGGTCCATTCCTGGCCCGCGTAGCGCACGCTGCCCCAGCGGCGAAAGCGCGGATTGGCGGCATTGAGATCGGCCAGCGTGCGCAGCAGCGTGGACTTGCCCGAGCCGCTGGGGCCCAGCAGGGCCGTGATGCCGTGGGTGGGCAGCGTGAAGTCCACCTCAGCCAGGATGACGCGCGCGCCGAACGACGCGCCCAAACCCGCCACCTGCAAGCTGTAGTCCTGCTTCAAAGCATGCCCTTCCTGTTTTCCATGGGCCCTTGCGGGCGCTACTTCCTGAAACCAGAACGGTGCACGCCCGCCTGGATGGGCCGGCAGTCTAAGCGTATTCGCTCTATCTCAAATCGTCACAATTTGAAACACCGCTAACGCAAAAGGACGCAAATTCACAGAATACAACCATCAAATTGCCGCATGAATGCGGGAATCGCCGGCCACTGGCCGGTTGATTTCCCCATGCAATAAGCCCCGGCGCATTCGCGCCGGGGCTGTGCGATCAATCCAGTGTGCAGGTGCTTTCAGTCCCTTACCTCCTTTCGCTTACCCGAGACGTACGGGAACAAAGATCCTGTTGCCATCGCGCCAAATCAGCACGGCCACGGTCTTGCCGGCCTTGGCCATGGCGGCACGCACGGCCTCGATATCACCGGCCGGCGAGCCGTTGATGGACAGCAGCACATCGCCCTGCGTGATGCCGGCCTCGGCCGCCGGGCCTGCAGCATCGGCAACGACCAGGCCGTCCTTCACGCCGATCTGCTGCTTTTCCTCGGGTTGCAGCGGGCGCAGGGCCAGGCCCAGCTTGCCCTTGCCGGCGTCGGGCTTGTCCTTGGCCACCTTGGCGGCCTTGTCGCCGGCATCGCCCAGCACGGCGCTGAGCGTGCGGGCCTCGCCGTTGCGCCAGATCTCCAGCGCCACCTTCTGGCCCGGCAGCGCCTGGCCCACATAGGCCGGCAGATCGCCAGAGCCCACGATGGGCTGGCCATCGATCTTGCGCACCACGTCGCCGGGCTCCAGGCCCGCCTTGGCTGCGGGGCCGCTCTTGTCCACGCTGGACACCAGGGCGCCTTCGGGACGGTCGAGCTTGAAGGAATCGGCAAAGGCCTGGTTCACCTCCTGCACGGCCACGCCCAGCCGCGCATGCTGCACCTTGCCCGTGGCCACGATCTGCTGCTGCACGCGCGTGGCCACCTCGATGGGAATGGCAAAGGACACGCCCTGGTAGCCGCCAGAACGCGAATAGATCTGGCTGTTGATGCCCACCACCTCGCCGCGCGCATTGAACAGCGGGCCGCCCGAGTTGCCGGGGTTGATGGCCACATCGGTCTGCAGGAAGGGCACGAAGGAATCGTCAGGCAGGGTCCGGCCCTTGGCGCTGACCACACCCGCCGTCACGCTGCTCTCGAAGCCGAAGGGCGAGCCAATGGCCAGCACCCAGTCGCCCACGCGCAGATCGGCCGTCTTGCCCAGCGATACGGTGGGCAGGCCCTTGGCCTCGATGCGCAGCACGGCCACGTCGGTCTTGGGATCGGCGCCCAGCACCTTGGCGCTGAACTCGCGCCGGTCGGTCAGCTTGACGGTCACTTCCTTGGCGCCGCGCACCACGTGGGCGTTGGTCAGGATCAGGCCGTCGCTGGAGACGATGAAGCCCGAGCCTTCGCCGCGCGTGGGCACATCGCGCTGGGGCTGGCCCTGGCCCATGCCCGGCATGCCGGGCACGCCGAAGCGGCGGAAGAATTCAAAGAACGGATCGTTGGGGTCCATGCCCGGCACGCCCTGCTGGCCCTGGCCCTGGCGCGCTGCTGCTTCGTCGCCGTCCTCGCCCATGGCGCGCGAGCTGCCGACCACGCTGATGTTGACCACGGCCGCGCCATTGCGCGCCGTGATGTCGGCAAAGTTGGGAGCCACCACGGCGCCGGCGGGAGAAGCTGGAGAAGAGGGAGAAGCGGGCTGTGCTGCAGGCGCAAACAGCGACGTGGCGGCACGCGCATCGCCATGCACCACACCAACCAGACCGGCGCCCGTGGCGCCCAGGGCGCCGATGGCACCTGCGGCCACCAGGGCCAGCACCAGACGGCGGGGAGTGGACAGAATCTTGTTCATCGCAGACCTTTCCTCAAAAGCAGCGTTCCTTGCTGCGTTGGGGAGAAGTCTGAAGGGGAAGACTTAGGCGAGGCTTAGAACGCTCGCCGTGCATCTCAGATCAGCGCCAGCACCTTCTCCGGCGGGCGGCACAGCGCCGCGCCCTTGGGCGTGACGACGATGGGGCGGTTGAGCAGCACGGGGTGCTCGGCCACGGCGGCGATGAGCTGCTCATCGCTGACGGATGCATCGCCCAGGCCCAGCTCGGTGTAGACGGCTTCCTTGCTGCGCAGCAGCTCGCGCATGGGCACGCCCAGCCGCCGGACCAGGGCCTGCAGTTGTGCAGCGTCCAGGGGTTGGGCGATGTAGTCGACGATGGTCGGCTCTATGCCGTTGTCGCGCAGCAGGGCCAGCGCGCCGCGCGAGTTGCTGCAGCGGTTGTTGTGGTAGATGGTGATGTCGGTGCGGGGTACGGTGGTGTTCATGGGCCGCAGTGTAGGCCCATGAAAATGCGCATCAGGCCACGGCTTCCTCGGGATGGGCATCGACCTCGCGGCCGGGCAGCAGCAGGTTCAGCCCCACCGCGACCAGGGCGCCGACGGTAATGCCCGAGCCGAAGACTTCGCGCACGAAGGCAGGCATGCGGGCCAGCAGGTCCGGGCGCACCGTGACCGCCAGGCCGCAGCCCAGCGAGACCGCGATGATCAGGCTGGCGCGCCGCGAGTGCTCGGCGCCGCTGAGCATGCGGATGCCGGCCGAAATGATCATGGCAAACATCATCAGCCCCGCGCCGCCGAGCACGGGCTGCGGAATCGTCACCACCAGTGCACCCAGCACAGGAAAGAGGCCGGCCAGCAGCAGCATGACGCCCGTCAGCATGACCACGTGGCGGCTGGCCACGCCGGTCAGCGAGACCACGCCCACGTTCTGGGCGAAGGTGGACAGCGGAGGGCTGGACATCACGGCGGCGAAGGCCGAGCCCACGCCGTCGCACAGCATGCCGCTGGACAGGCGCTTGCCGTCGATGCGCGTCTGCGTGGCAGCACCCAGGGCCATGAAGGTGCCCGTGGTCTCGACGATGGTCACCAGAAAGGCGATGGACATGGCGACGATGCCGGCCACCGGGAACGTCATGCCGAAGGTCAGCGGCTGCGGGATGGCGAAGACCGCGGCCTCGCTCACCTGGGTGAAGTCGATCAGGCCCAGCGCCAGGCACAGCACATAGCCGCAGGCGATGCCCAGCACCACGGCCGAGGCAGAGACGATGCCCCTGCCCCACTGCACGAAGCCGATCACCAGCACCAGCACGAAGCCGGCGATGGCCAGGTGGCCGATCGCGCCGTAGTCGCTGCGGCCCACGCCGCCCGCAGCCCAGTCCACGGCGACGGGGGTCAGCGACAGTCCGATCATGGTCACGACCACGCTGGTCACGGTGTGCGGAAAGAAGCGGCGGATCACGGGCATGAAATAGCTGCCCACGATCATCACCAGCGACCCTACCAGCGAGGAGCCCAGGATGCCGGCCACGCCATGCTCCAGCCCCACGCTGATGCCCGCGCCCACGAAGGCGAAGCTTGTGCCCATGACGCAGGGCAGCCGTATGCCCACGGGCCCCACCCCCCTGCACTGGACGATGGTGACCACGCCCGAGCCCAGCAGCGCTGCATTCACCAGGGCCACGATCTGGTCGGCCGGCAGCTTGAGCGCCCCGCCGAAGACCAGGGGCACGGCGATGATGCCGCCCAGCGCCGCCAGCAGGTGCTGCAGCGACAGAAGGACCGTGGTGATGAGCATTGGCGGTCGGTCTTCCACCTTGTAAAGCAGTTGTTCCATTGTCTTGTCTCCTTGTGTCCTGGCCGTCGGCCTCTTCAGAGGCGCTTGTATGTATGTCGGGGCAGTGGTGCCGGAAAAGGGTGGGGGTCCTGAAAGTGCTGCCTGGGTCTTCGAGCCTCCTGGAGGTGCTTCGGGGGAATGGCGCAGGACGGCAGGCCAGCACCCTCGATGGCCTGGGTGCCGGCCTGCCGCGCTGCAGGGTTATGTCAGTGGCCCGCTGCGCGCTCGAACAGCGTGCGGGCCAGCTCGCGGTGGCGGGTCAGCACGCGCGGCAGGTCGGCCGTGAGCAGGTGGCCGTCGCGGACCACGACACGGCCGTTGATGACGCTGGTGGACACGTCGGTGGGCGTGCAGAACACCAGCGCGGCCACGGGGTCATGGCCTGCGCCCGCGTAACCCACGCCCGACATGTCGAAGGCCACGAAGTCTGCCGACATGCCCGGCGCCAGTGCGCCGATGTCGTCGCGCCCCAGCACGCGCGCGCCGCCCAGCGTGGCGATCTCCAGCGCCTCGCGCGCACCCATGGCGGCCGGGCCGTGGCCCACGCGCTGCAGCAGCAGGGCCTGGCGCGCCTCGCCCAGCATGTGGGCGCCGTCGTTGGAGGCGCTGCCGTCCACGCCCAGGCCCACCGGCACGCCCGCATCGCGCATGGTGCGCACGGGCGCAATGCCCGAGGCCAGGCGCATGTTGGAGCACGGGCAATGCGCCACGCCCGTGCCGGTGCGCGCGAACAGCGCGATGCCCTCGGCATCGAGCTTGACGCAGTGGGCATGCCAGACATCGGGGCCGACCCAGCCCAGGCTTTCGGCGTACTGCGCGGGAGTGAGGCCGAATTTCTCGCGCGAGAAGGCGACGTCGTTGTCGTTCTCGGCCAGGTGGGTGTGCAGCGACACGCCGTGCGCACGCGCCAGCACGGCGGACTCGCGCATCAGCTCGCGCGTCACCGAGAACGGCGAGCATGGCGCCAGCACCACGCGCAGCATGGAGTGGCGTGCGCTGTCGTGGTACTGCTGGATCAGGCGCAGGCTGTCGCGCAGGATGGCCTCCTCTTCCTCCACCACCGCGTCGGGCGGCAGGCCGCCCTTGCTGCGGCCCAGGCTCATGGAGCCGCGCGCCGCATGAAAGCGCATGCCCATCTGCTGCGCCGCGGCAATGGAGTCATCCAGCCGAGCGCCATTCGGATAAAGGTACAGGTGATCGCTGGTGGTGGTGCAGCCGGACAACATCAGCTCGGCCATGGCGGTCTGGGTGGAGACGTGGATCATCTCCGGCGTGAGGTGCGACCACAGCATGTAGAGGTTGGTGAGCCACGAGAACAGCTCCGCATCCTGCGCGGCCGGCACGGCGCGCGTGAGGCTCTGGTACATGTGGTGGTGGGTGTTGACCAGGCCCGGCATGACCACGCGGCCGCGCATGTCCAGCACCTGGGCCGTGCCGTCGTCCACCATGCGCCGGTACTGCGGCGGCAGCTCGGCCGTGGCGCCCACCCATTGCACGGCCGGGCCGTCGGCCACCAGGGCGCCATCGCGGATCTCGCGGCGCTGCGCATCCATGGTGACGAGTACATCGGCGTTCAGGGCGATCAAGGTCATGGCGTTCTCTTCTTTGACATGGAAAAGCCGCCAGTCTAGGAAGGAGAAGTCATTGCCGATAGCGCTGAATTCCGCTTGATGTGTCCACAAAAAGTGGACAGTGACTAAGACTCACTTCCCCCCGGCAAACAGCCTCGCCAACGCCTGGCCGATGGACTGGGCCATCAGCTCCCCCGCCGCACTCAACTGCCCCCTGGCCCGGCCGGTCAGCACCAGAGTCTGCCGCCGCAGATGCGCATCGCGCAAAGGCACGAAGACCAGGGCATTGCGGCTGCGCTCCTCCATCACGTCCAGCGGATTGAGCAGGGCAATGCCCTCGCCCAGCATGACCAGGCGCTGGATCAGGGCCATGGAGGTGGATTCGGCCACGGGCGTGACCTCGATGGCGTTGCGCGCAAAGGCTTCGTCCAGCAGCCCGCGGATGGACAGTGGCGGCGCTGGCAGGATGAGCGGATGGCCTATGCACTCGCTGAGCAGCACGGACGATTGGCGTGCCAGCGCATGCCGGGGCGGCACGATGGCGCCGATCTGCCATTCGCTGGTGGCCAGCGCGCGCAGCGCGGGGCGTTCGGACAGGTCGTAGGCCAGGCCCAGGTCGGCGTCGCCGCCTTCCACGGCGGCCGCGATGTCGGTCAGGGGCAGGTCGATGATGCGCACCACGATGCCCGGGTGGCGCTGGCGGAATTCATGCACCAGCGAGGGCAGCAACGAGCCGGCCAGCCCCGTGGTCGCGGCCACGGTGATCTCGCCGCTGCGCGCGCCCTGCAGTTCGGCAATGCGCTCGCGCAGCGCCGCATGCTCGCGCAGCGTGGCGCGCACATGGGCCAGCACCATCTCGCCCGTGGGCGTGAGACGCAATCGCTTGTGGATGCGTTCGAACAGGGGCGTGCCCAGCTCGGCCTCCAGGTCGAGGATCTGGCGGTTGACGGCCGTGGGGGCCACGTGCAGATGTTCGGCCGCCTTGCGGATGGAGCCGCGGCGGACCACTTCGTCGAGATAGCGCAGGACTCTGGCGTGCATGGCGCGAGCGTAGCGGGGTTTGCCAGGCCGCGCTTTGCAGCGCCCGGCAGCGCAGGCTCAGCGGGCCGTGCCCGGGCGCTCGGCGCGCAGCGTGCGGCTGAGCATGATCACGGGGATCAGGCCCACCAGCACCAGGGCCAGCGACGGCAGGGCGGCCTCGCCCAGGCGTTCGTCGCGCGCGAGCTGGTAGGCCACGACGGCCAGGGTGTCGCTGTTGAAGGGGCGCAGCACCATGGTGGCGGGCAGCTCCTTCATCACATCGACGAAGACCAGCAGCGCCGCCGCCGCCGTGGAGCGCCTGAGCAGCGGCCAGTGCACGCGCGACAGCATGCCCCAGGCGCCCGTGCCCAGCATGCGGGCCGAGTCGTCCAGGCTGGGCGCGATGCGCGCATAGCCGCTTTGCATGGACTGCAGGGCCACGGCGCAAAAGCGCACCAGGTAGGCCCAGACAATGCCCACGGCGGTGGCCGTGACCAGGCCTGCAAAGCCCCATTCGGGCCGCATCTGCTGGATCCAGCCCACGGGCAGCAGCAGGCCGACGACGACCACGGCGCCCGGCACCGCATAGCCCAGGCTGGCCAGTTGCACCACGCCGCGCGTGACGGCCGATTCCTTGTGGCGGCGCACGGCAAACGCCAGGGCCAGGGCGATGACCACGGCCAGCACCGAGGTGATGACACCCAGGCGCACGCTGTTGGCGGCCCAGTCGAGGAAGCGGTCCCAGGGCAGGACCGACCAGTCGGAAGCCAGCGGGCGCAGCATGAAGAACACGGGCGCCACGAATCCCATGAGCACGGGCAGCAGGCACACCAGCCATGCCAGCGCGCAGCGCCAGCCGCGCAGGCGCAGTGGCTGGGCCTCGGCCGAGCTGGCACGGCCCGTGCTGCCGGTGACGAAGCGCATGCGCCGCTGCGCGCGCAGCTCCAGCTGCAGCAGCAGCACGACCAGCACCAGCAGGAAGGTCGCCAGCTGCGCAGCGGCAATGCGGTTGTCCATGGACAGCCAGGCCTTGTAGATGCCCGTGGTGAAGGTGGGTATGCCGAAGTAGCTGACCACGCCGAAGTCGGCCAGCGTCTCCATCACCACCAGGGCCACGCCGGCAGCCACGGCCGGGCGCGCCAGCGGCAGTGCCACCGACCCGATGCGCCGCGACAGCGGCGCGCCCATCAGGCGCGCGGCCTCCATCAGGTGCGCGGCGCGCTCGCCCAGCGCGGTGCGCGCAAGCAGGTAGACGTAGGGATAGAGCGCGAAGATGAAGACCCAGACCGCGCCGCCCAGGCTGCGCACCTCGGGCAGCAGCCGGCCTTCCAGGCCATAGGTGTTGCGCAGCCAGGTCTGCAGCGGGCCGCTGAACTGCAGGAAGTCGGTATAGGCATAGGCCGTGACATAGGCCGGCATGGCCAGCGGCAGCAGCAGCAGCCATTCCAGCTGGCGCCGGCCCTGGAAGTCGAACAGCGTCACGGCCGCCGCCGTGCCCGTGCCCACGATGGCCGCACCCAGCGCCACCAGCAGGCCCAGCCAGACCGTGGTCCACAGGTAGCCGGGCAGCACGGTGGCCGCCATCTCGCGCAGGATGGAGCCGGCCAGGGCATCGCCCTGCCCCACGGGCAGCCAGGAGCCGAGCACGGCCAGCACGGGCAGCATCAGCACCAGGGCCAGCAAGAGCAGGGGAAGGGAGCGGAGTACGGACGACAGACGGCGCAAAGCGGAGGTCTCGGCTAGAGGATGAGGGGAGGATCTGGCTGCGGAACGGTGCGGGCGCCGCGGCTGCCTGCAGGCCGCCAGGCCCGTGCGCCGCGACCGGGCGCACCTCCGGTCTGCTGGAATCGGCGGCCGGGGCATGCCCCTGGTCCGCCAATGCAAATGCGAATTCTATTCATTTGCGCGACTCTACAATCGCCGCATGTTTTTGACCGTCTCCCAACTCGAGGTGCGCTACCCGGGCCGCGACCGGCCCGCCGTGCAAGGCGTCACGCTGAACCTGGCCGCTGGCGACATCGGCGTGCTCATCGGCCCTTCGGGCTGCGGCAAGACCACGCTGCTGCGCGCGGTGGCCGGCCTGGAGCCGGTGAGCGGGGGCGAGATCCGCATCGACGGCCAGCTCGTGGGCAGCGCGGATTTCTCGCTCCCTCCCGAGCAGCGGCGCATCGGCATGGTGTTCCAGGACTATGCGCTGTTCCCCCATTTGAACGTGGGCCGCAACGTGGCCTTCGGTATCCACCATCTTCCCAAGGCACGCCAGACCGAGCGTGTGGCCGAGGTGCTGGAGCTGGTGGGCCTGGCCGGCAGCGCCCAGCGCTTTCCGCATGAGCTGTCGGGCGGCCAGCAGCAGCGCGTGGCGCTGGCGCGCGCACTGGCGCCCAGCCCACAGCTGATGCTGCTGGACGAACCGTTCTCCAACCTCGACGTGGACCTGCGCGAGCGCCTGGCGCACGAGGTGCGCGGCATCCTCAAGGCCGCTGGCGCCACGGCGCTGTTCGTTACGCACGACCAGCTGGAGGCCTTTGCCATCGGCGACATGATCGGCGTGGTCCACCAGGGGCAGCTGCAGCAGTGGGACGATGCCTATTCGCTGTACCACCGCCCTGCCACGCGCTTCGTGGCGGACTTCATCGGCCACGGCGTCTTCGTGCCGGCCACGCTGGCGCCATCCGGGGCCGGTGGCGTGGTGGCGCGCACGGCGCTGGGCGATCTGGTCGATCCGGCCACCTGCCCGCTGCCCGCGCAGTTTCCGGGCGGCGAATGCGATGTGCTGCTGCGCGCCGACGATGTGGTGCACGACGATGCCTCGCCCGTGCAGGCGCGCATCCTGCGCAAGGCGTTTCGCGGTTCGGAGTTCC
Source organism: Delftia sp. UME58 (assembly GCF_014170385.1). Taxonomy (NCBI): domain Bacteria; kingdom Pseudomonadati; phylum Pseudomonadota; class Betaproteobacteria; order Burkholderiales; family Comamonadaceae; genus Delftia; species Delftia sp. UME58. Next base: position 9,774 of record NZ_LZZV01000078.1, on the reverse strand, counting down.
TCTACACGCTGGAGCTGGCCAGCGGCCACAGCGTGATGGCCCATGTGCCCAGCCACCACGACCATGCGGTGGGCGAGTGGGTGGGCATACGGCTGGACATGAATCACGTGGTCGCCTTCCCGCGAGAAACACAGGGCACCCCGCAGGCCGCAGCTGCCTGAACAGGCGGCCGATGCCGCGCCGTCCGGGCTTTTGTCATCCGACGGTCATGGGTGAAACCCAGAATCAGTCACATCTTGTGACAATTCAAGGCCACCCATGTTTGCTCTGGACCCCTCCTCCACGCAGCACCCCGCAGCGGATCACGTACCTGATCCTGCACCCATTCCCGCGCTGGCCCCGGCGCCCGCCGCGCCGCGCCTTGTGGCCCGCGCAGGCCAACTCAGCCAGCCCACGGCACCGATCCCCCCCGAGGCCAGCAACGAGGATGTGCACCGGCTGTTCAGCGAGCAGCCCCTGCTCGAAACCCTGGCCGTGGTGGCCGCTGACCGGCCGCTGGGCCTGATCAACCGCCAGCGCTTCATGGAGCAGTACGCGCGGCCCTTTGCACGCGACGTGTTCGGCCGCCGCAGCTGCATGGTCTTCACCGACACCGCGCCCATGGTGGTGGCGGCCGGCCTGCCCATCGACCAGCTGGTGCAGCAGGCGCTGGCCAGCGGCAGCCGCGTGCTCAAGGACGGCTTCATCACCGTGGAGGAAGGCCGCTACGCAGGCATAGGCACGGGCCACGCGCTGATGGCCGCCATGTCCGACATCGAGGCTGACAAGACACGCCAGCTCATGGCCAGCATCGACTACGCCAGCCTGATCCAGCGCTCGCACCTGGTCGAGTCCGACCGCGTGCTTGCCAGCCGGCTGGCCGACCACGGCCTGCTCTGGGAGCCGCGCGACGTGGTGGGCGGCGATGCCTATTTCTTCCGCGCCACGCAGCAGGGCCTGCTGGGCTGCATGTTCGACTGCACGGGCCACGGCGTGCCCGGCGCCTTCATGACGCTGATTGCGTTGTCCTTCCTGGAACAGGCCGTGGCGCCTGCTGGTGCCGGTGCCGCCATCGATCCCGGCGCCCTGCTGGGCCAGATGAACCGCTACATCAAGCGCGTGCTGCAGCAGCGCAGCCGCGACGTCCAGCCCGCCTGGAGCGCACCGGCAGCGCCCGCCGATGGCCTGCCCGCCGAAAAGGCCTCCAGCGACGGCCTGGACGCCGCGCTGTTCCTGCAGTCGCCCTGCGGCACGCAACTGCGCTTTGCATCGGCCCGGCTGGACCTGCTGGTGGCGCCGCCCGGCCTGCAGGAGGCGGCCCAGGTGCAAATCCATGCCGGCGACAAGCTGGGCATAGGCTATGCGACCACGCCCGACGACGCGGCCTGGGGCACGCAGGTGCTGGAGGTCGCGCCCGGCTCGCTGCTGATGGTGGCCACCGACGGCGTCATCGACCAGTTGGGCGGCCCGCGCCATATCGCCCACGGCAGAAAGCGCCTGGCGCGCTTTCTGCATGAGCAGCAGGACCGCCCCGCCGCCCAGGCCTGCGCCGAGTTCCGGCAGGTCTTCGCCCAATGGCAGGGCACGCAGCGCCGCCGCGACGATGTGTCGCTGCTGGTCTGGCGCAACCAGGCCCTGCAGCCATGAGCCCGGCCGAATTCGCGCAGCTGCGCGCCCAGGCCGAGCACAACGGCCTGCTGCTGTACTACGCGGGCACCTTCAACCCCAACGTGATCCAGGCAGCGGCCGACACGCTCAAGAGCCGCCTGGCCAGCGAGGACGGATCGAGCAGCGCCAAGCGCAAGCTGTTTTCCACCTTCATCGAAATGGCGCAGAACGTGCTGCACTACGCAGCACCCCTGCCTGCGCCTGACGCCGTGCCCCACCAGGCACTCGGCGAACCCGTGGCACAGGGCGCCATCGGCGTGGGCCGCATCGATGCGCAGGCCTGTGCCCAAGAGGCAGGGACCGATCAGGCGGCCGCCCGCTTCTGGATCGCCTGCAGCAACGCCGTGCGCAGCGAGCATGTGCCGCGCCTGGCCGCCAAGCTGGACGCCGTGCGCGCCATGAGCCACCCCGAGATCAAGGCGGCCTACAAGGCCCAGCTGCACAACACGGACCACGGCACCAGCGACGACATCAGCCGGGGCGCGGGCCTGGGCTGGCTGACCATTGCGCGCGACGCCTCGGCACCGCTGCAGTACCACATCGCCACGGGGGAGGACGCCGCCGAGACCGCGCCCCATGCCGTTTTCCACGTCAAGGCGCTGATCTGAACGCCGGGCGTCCTTCAACGAACCGAACTGCCGCCATGCAAGCACTGAAATCCGAACGCACCTCCGTCACGCCCGAAGTGGTCTTCTCGCCGGCCGAGCAGCTTTTGCGCATCGAAGGCGAGTGCTATCCCGAAAACCCGCTGCCCTTCTTCAACCCCATCCTGTCCATGCTGGGCCGGTATTTCGAGGCCAGCCAGCCGCCTCGTTTCGTGGCCGAGATGAAGCTGCAGTACATCAACAGCGCCTCCACCATGGGCCTGCGCTCGCTGTTCGCGCTGCTGGACCAGGCCGGGAAAAAGGGTACGGACATCCGCGTGGTCTGGGCCTTTGACGAGGAGGACGACGCCATCGAGGAACTGGGCGCCGACCTGGTGGAGGACTTCGCCAACCTGGTGCTGGAGCGACAGCCGTACAGCAACTAGGGGGCGGCCTTTCAGGCCAGCGGCTTGCCCATGAGCACCGTGGTCAGGCCGCAGTCCCATTCCTCGTCGGGATAGGTGTCCAGCGTGGCGTAGCCCTGCGCGGTGTAAAAGCCCAGGGCCTGGGTGTTGAAGCTGTCGGTCTCCAGCCGCACCTGCGCGTGGCCATCGTCACGCATGGCCTGCTCCGCATGGGCCAGCAGCGCACGGCCCACGCCGCGGCCCTGCCAGGCCGGCAGCACATGCAGGGCGCCGATGAAGTCATCCACGCGGTCCACGAAGCCGGCCACCACGCCATCGCACTCTGCCACCCGGAACAGGTGGCCGCGCGACTGCACGTACTGCGCAGTGCGGCCCGAGGCGCGGAACCGCGCATCCTTGTCCGCCGTCAGTTGCGGCTTCCAGGTGCTGTCGTAGGTGGCCCAGAGAACGGCGTTCAGGGCCGGAAGGTCATCAGGCCGCGAGGGCCGAAGCCGAAGCGTGAGAGTGTCTGTCATGTCGCTGGCAGCGTTCAGGCCTGGCGCAGCCGGTCCACCTCGGCATGCAGGTCCTGGGCCCAGACGCGGCGGTCGCGGGCTTCGGCCGTCTGAGGCTGCCCATAGTGGACGACGGCCACCAGGTCGTCGGCGCACAGCGTGCGCCAGATGGAGCCCAGCAGGGTTTCATCGCCCTCGTAGCTGGGTGCGTGGCTGATCTGGCCCGTGGCGCCGTCGATGAAGCGCAGGCCCACGGGCAGCACGGGCGCATCGATCTGCACGGCCGCCTGCAGCAAGTTGGCATGGAAGGGCAGCAGCTTGCGGCCGTCGCCCGTCGTGCCTTCGGGGAAGATGGCCAGGATCTCGCGGCGCTGCAGGGATTCCTCCATGCTCTGCACCATGCGCCGCGCATCGCGGCGCGAGGTGCGCTCGATGTACAGCGTGCCCGCCGCCGTGGCCAGCGTGCCGATCAGCGGCCAGCCCTTGACGTCGGACTTGGAGATGAAGCGGCAGTGCCGCGCCGCATGCAGCACGGGAATGTCGAGCCAGGAAATATGGTTGCTGACCATGAGCATGGGGCCCTGGCGCGGCGGCTCGCCCTGGATCTCCAGGCGCACGCCCGCATGGGCCAGCAACTGCAGGGCCCAGGCCTGCACATGGGCGTGCTGGCGCGCCTCGGGCAGCTGCGGAAAGCGCAGGGCCACGATCCACAGCCCCTTGCACACATGGCCGAACAGGCGCGCTGCGCGCAGCGTGGCGCGCCCTCCCCTGCGCAGACGGCTCATGTTCAGCGGCGTTCGTAAGCGATACGGCCATCGACCAGCGTGCAGCGCACACGGGCCGGCAGCTCGTAGCCGCCGAAGGGCGTGCTCTTGCCCTGGCTGGCCAGCTCCTGGGGCTTCACGGTCCAGGCCGCCTGCGGATCGACGATGCACAGGTCGGCCACGCCGCCCTCGGCCAGGCGGCCCAGCTGTTCCTGCAGCTCGCCCAGCGCCGATCCCAGCACCTGCACGGGCGATGACGTGATGGCGGCCAGCGCGCGGCTCAGGGGCACGCCGCCTTCCTGCGACCACTTGACGGCCAGCGACAGCAGCAGTTCCACGCCCGTGGCGCCGGGCTCGGCCTCGGCAAAGGGCAGGACCTTGGCGTCCTCATCGACGGGCGTGTGGTCGGAGACCAGGGCGTCGATGGTGCCGTCGGCCAGCGCGGCAGACAGCGCATCGCGGTCGCGCTGCTGGCGCAGCGGCGGCGTGACACGCGCGCTGCTGTCGAAGTAGCCGATGTCGGTATCGGTCAGGTGCAGCGAGTTGATGGACACGTCGGCCGTGACCTGCATGCCTTCGGCCTTGGCGCGGCGCACCAGTTCCACGCCCGCGGCGCTGGACAGGCGGCACAGGTGCACGCGCGCCTGGGTGCCGCGCATCAGCTCGAAGATGGTGTGCAGGGCAATCGTCTCGGCCGCCACGGGCACGCCCGACAGGCCCATGCGCGTGGCCAGCGGGCCGCTGGCGGCCACGCCCTTGCCCAGGTACAGCTCCTGCGGGCGCAGCCACACGGTGTAGCCGTAGGTGGCCGCATACGCCAGCGCGCGCTGCAGGGTCTGGGTGCTGGTCATGGGCACTTCGGCCTGGCTGAAGCCGATGCAGCCGGACTCGGTCAGCTCGGCCATCTCGGTCAGCACCTCGCCCTTGAGGCCCAGCGTCAGCGCGCCCAGCGGGAACAGGCGCGACTGGTGCAGCTTCTCGGCGCGGAACTTGAGCATCTCCACCAGGCCCTGCTCGTCGAGCACGGGGTCGGTGTCGGGCGGGCAGACCAGGCTGGTCACGCCGCCGGCCACCGAGGCGGCCATCTCGGACTGCAGCATGCCCTCGTGCTCGTGGCCGGGCTCGCGCAGGCGCACGGCCAGATCGACCAGGCCCGGCAGCACCCAGCAGCCGGCGGCATCGATCTCGCGTTCTGCGGCAAATCCCTCGGGCGCCTTGCCGATGGCCAGCACCTTGCCGCCATCGATGGCCACGTCGGCCTGCTGGTCAAAGCCCCGTGCGGGGTCCATCACCCGGCCGTTGCGTATGAGTATCTTCATGGTTTGCTACCCCGTAGACCGCAGGCTGCGCATGGGCTGCGGCCTGCGGCGATCAAAAACATTTGCATTCACAAAAAGCGCCTGGACTCAGTCCAGGACACCGGGCATGGAAAAAGCATGGCCCATCTCAGGGACGCCGAGCAAAGGCCGCCCTGCAGCGAGGGCGTCGCCAGCTGCCCGTACGCCCCCTCCCGCGTAGCGAGAGAGGGGGAAGCGACGCAGTCGCTCAGGGGGTGCTTCATTTCAAGCCTCGTTGCCGGCCACTATCGACATGACGGCCATGCGCACGGCGATGCCGAACGAGACCTGCGACAGGATCACGGCCTGCGGGCCATCGACGACCTCGGAGTCGATCTCCACGCCGCGGTTGATGGGGCCCGGGTGCATGACGATGGCGTCCGGCTTGGCCAGGCGCAGCTTCTCGGCCGTGAGGCCGAAGCTCTTGAAGTATTCCTGGCTGGATGGCAGCAGGGCGCCGCTCATGCGCTCGTTTTGCAGGCGCAGCATGATGATCACGTCGCAGTCCCGGATGCCCTCTTCCAGCGTGTGGAAGACGCGCACGCCCATCTGCGACAGGTCCGGCGGCACCAGGGTGCGCGGGCCGACGACGCGCACTTCGGCCGCGCCCAGCGTGGTCAGCGCATGGATGTCGGAGCGCGCCACGCGCGAATGCAGCACATCGCCCACGATGGCCACGCGCAGGTTGGCGAAGTCCTTCTTGTAGTGGCGGATGGTGTACATGTCCAGCAGCCCCTGCGTGGGGTGGGCGTGGCGGCCGTCGCCGGCATTGACCACGTGGACATGGGGCGCCACATGCTGGGCGATGAGGTAGGGCGCGCCCGACTCGCTGTGGCGCACGACGAAGATGTCGGCGGCCATGGCCGAGAGGTTGGCGATGGTGTCCAGCAGCGACTCGCCCTTGCTGGCCGAGCTGCGCGCGATGTCCAGGTTGAACACGTCGGCCGACAGGCGCTTGGCCGCGATCTCGAACGTGGTGCGCGTGCGCGTGCTGTTCTCGAAGAACAGGTTGAACACGCTCTTGCCGCGCAGCAGCGGCACCTTCTTGACCTCTCGGTCATTGACGCTGACGAAGTTGGCCGCCGTGTCCAGGATGTGGGTCAGGATGTCCTTGGACAGTCCTTCGGTGGACAGCAGGTGGATCAGTTCGCCGTTCTTGTTGAGCTGGGGATTGCGCTTGTACAGCACGGTCAGGCCTCTTGGATGCGGAATTGGAAGACGCCGGCGTCATCGCGCGCCAGCGACAGCAGGCGGTCGGCCGGCAGCGCGATGCGCGCCGCGGCAAAGTCGGCCTGGAAGGGCAGCTCGCGCCCGCCCCGGTCCACCAGCACCGCCAGGCGCACGCAGGCCGGGCGGCCGTAGTCATAGAGTTCGTTGAGCACGGCGCGCACGGTGCGGCCGGTGTAGAGCACGTCGTCCAGCACCAGGATGTCGGCACCGTTGACCTCAAAGTCGATCTGGGTCTGGGCGCTGGTGGCCATGCCGCGCTGGGCGAAGTCGTCGCGGTGCAGGGCCGAGGACAGCACGCTGGGGTTGCCGGGCAGGTTCAGGTCCTTGTGCAGCCGCTCCACCAGCCAGGCGCCACCCGAGGTGATGCCGGCCAGGCGTGTCTGGGGCCCCATGAGGCTGCGCACGCCGCGCAGCAGTTCGCGGTACAGGGCCTCGGCGTCCAGCACCAGGCTGCCGGCTCCCGCAATGGTTTCACTCATGGAAGACTCCTCAAAAACTGTTCAAGAATGATGCAGGCCGAAGCCGCATCGGCATCCCTTGCGCCGCCGGCCAGGGCCTCGGTGGTGCTGTAGCGCTCGTCCACCTCGTAGACAGGCAGGCTGAAGCGGCTCTTGAGCTGGCGGCCGAATTTCTTCGCCCGCGCCGTGTTCTCGTGCGCATTGCCGTCGGGGTGGTAGGGCACGCCGATGACCAGCGCATCGGGCTGCCACTCCTTGATGCGCTCGCCGGCCTGGGCCAGGCGGGCCTCGCCGGCCTCGGCGCGGATGGTGGGCAGCGGGTTAGCCGAGCGCAGCATGCGCGTGCCCACGGCGCAGCCCGTGCGCTTGGCCCCGAAGTCGAAGGCCACGAAACTCTGGAAATGGGAGGGAACGGTGGGCGGCACGGCTGTGCCGGCTGCCGCTGCTGCCTGGGACTCGGGAGCGGGCAGGCTCATGCGCGCCCCGCTTCGGGCGAGATCATCCAGCGCTGCAGGCCCAGCAGGCCCAGGGCGCGGTCATAGCGGTCATCGACCGGGGTGTCGAAGATGACGTTGGCGTCGGCGCCCACCGTGAGCCAGGCGTTTTCGGCCAGTTCCGACTCCAGCTGTCCCTCGCCCCAGGACGCATAGCCCAGGGTGACCAGCAGGCGCTTGGGGCCTGCGCCGTCGGACAGGGCTTCGAGCACGTCCTTGGAGGTGGTCATCTCCAGGCCACCGGGAATGGTCATGGTCGAGGCGTAGGCGGACTCGTCGTCGGGCGCGCCTTCGATGACCATGGGGTCGTGCAGCACAAAGCCGCGATCGGTCTGGACGGGCCCGCCGTTGAAGACACGGTTGCCGCGAAGGTCCTCGCGGCCCAGGGCCAGATCCACCTTTTCCAGCAAGCCTTCCAGCGTAAGCTGCGAGGGCTTGTTGATAATCAGACCGAGCGCACCGCGCTCGCTGTGTTCGCACAGGTAGATCACACTGCGCGAGAACGCTTCGTCTTCCAGGCCAGGCATGGCAATCAGGAAGTGGTGCGTCAGATTGATAGGCGCAGTTTCAGCAGACATAACCACGGATTTTACCGGCGATCCATGCCACCTTCTTACCCTGTGGGCTTGGTCTGGCTGCGGCGCGACCTGCGCCTGGCCGATCACGCCGCCCTCTACCATGCGCTGCGCCAATGTCGGCAGGTGCATTGCGTGTTCGTGTTCGACGACGACATCCTCGCCCCCCTGCCCCGTGCAGACCGGCGCGTGGAATTCATCTGCCAGAGCCTGGCGGGCCTGGACGATGCGCTGCGCGAGGCCTCGGGCCGCGCCGACACCGGCCTCATCTTGCGCCGCGGCCAGCCCGCAGGGCAGATCCCGGACCTGGCCCGGCAGCTCGGCGCCCAGGCCGTGTTCTGCAACTGGGACGACGAGCCCGACGCCCTGGCCCGCGACGCCCGCGTGCGCCAGGCCCTGGCAGCCGAGGGCGTGGCCCTGCACAGCTTCAAGGACCACATGGTCTTTGCGCGCGACGAGGTGCTGACCCAGGCCGGCGCGCCGTTCTCGGTGTTCACCCCGTACAAGAACGCCTGGCTGCGCCAGATCACGCCCTTCTTCCTGTCCGCCTATCCCAGCGAGCGCGACCTGCCCGAGCGCCTGGCCCCGCGCCCCGAAGGTGAGCGGCACCCCGTGCCCACGGCAGCCGAACTGGGCTTTGAAGCCGGCACACTGGACGGGCTGCGCCTGCCCACGGGCTGCGCTGGCGCCGAGGAACTGCTGGCCGACTTTGTGCCGCGCCTGCCGCGCTACAAGCAGGCGCGCGACTTTCCCGCCGTCAAGGGGCCCAGCTACCTGAGCGTGCACCTGCGCTTTGGCACCGTCTCCATCCGCCGCCTGGCACGGCTGGCCTGGGAGCAGACGCAGAGCCAGCCCCATGATGCCGAGGGAGCCGCCACCTGGCTGTCCGAGCTGATCTGGCGCGACTTCTATTTCCAGATCCTGGCCCACCATCCGCACGTGGTGCACGCCAGCTTCAAGCCCGCCTACGACGCCATCGTGTGGGACACCGGCCCCGAGGCCGATGCGCTGTATGCCGCCTGGTGCGAGGGCCGCACCGGCTATCCGCTGGTGGATGCCGCCATGCGCCAGCTCAACACCACGGGCTACATGCACAACCGGCTGCGCATGGTGGCGGCCAGCTTTCTGGTCAAGGATCTGGGCATAGACTGGAGCCGGGGCGAGGCCTGGTTTGCGCGCCAGCTCAACGACTTCGACCTGGCGGCCAACAACGGCGGCTGGCAATGGGCAGCCTCCACGGGCTGCGACGCCCAGCCCTGGTTCCGCATCTTCAACCCCATCACGCAAAGCCAGAAGTTCGATGCCGATGCGCGCTTCATCGAGCGCTACGTGCCCGAACTGGCCCGCCTGCCCGCCGCGCTGCGCCACGCGCCCTGGCAGGCCCGGCCGCTGGAGCTGGCCGAGGCCGGCGTGGTGCTGGGCACGGACTACCCCCATCCCGTGGTGGACCACGCAGCCGCGCGCGAGCGCACGCTGGCCCGCTACGGCGTGGTCAAGCAGGCCGGCTGAAAGACCTGCTGGTGACCCGTCCTGCCATAGGTTGACACCTATGAAGGACACCGATCCGGCGTAATCCAGCCGGCCAGAGACGCCCGATGAACCTCATCGGGCGTTTTCAATTTTAGGGACAGGTGCGGTCTTTCCTGGTTGTAGATCTGCACGGCCTGCTGGACCATCCGGCTGGCCTGGGCCAGATCGGCAGGCCGATGCAGCAGGAACTCCATCTTCAAGATCCCGTTGACGCGCTCGGCCAGCGCGTTCTGATA
>NZ_LZZV01000077.1:0-643 GCF_014170385.1 Delftia sp. UME58 | reverse complement strand
ATGCGTGCCAGCAGAATTGCAGGCAGTTGCTCAGGAAAATGCCGGCGCATCCCAACGTGCCCGTGGTCAGCGCGAGGGGCAGCGCGGTATCGGGCGTCATCGCCAGCATGGCCAGCATGGTGGCCGAAGCGATCCACAGCGCGCGTTCGGTGCGGGGCAGCGATTGTTCACCGAAGCGCCAGGTGAACAGGCAGAAGCAGGCCGTGTATAGCACCAGGGCCATGGCGTTGGCCCGGGAGGCCATCAGGGTGTCGGCGAACGGCCAGGGACTGGTCAGCAGGACGTTGGCGATGAACAGTACCCAGAACAGCGCCATCAGCGCGTACCAGCCGTAGGTGGTCTGTTCGCGGCGGACGATCCAGATGCAAAAGAACAAGGCGCCGAGCACACCCGAGATGATCAGGTTCAGCACGTACAGGGTGCGGTTGGTCCACCACACGTCTTCCTGTAGCGCCTGCATGGCCCGCGATTCGCCCAGATGGACCGGGCCCAGCCCCGGCGTCTGCTGCCATACGCCGACCACGCGCACCCACAGCGTGTTCACGCCGTCATGCAGCAAAGCTTCGGGCAGGCGCCAGTAGCGCGGCATGTTCCAGCTGCGCGACAGCGGTTCGGTCAGGTGCGGGTCGCGCCAGATCAATTC
>NZ_LZZV01000076.1:0-11666 GCF_014170385.1 Delftia sp. UME58 | reverse complement strand
GCCGAGCACACCAGGATGGCGCCGTCCATTTGAGCAGCGCCGGTGATCATGTTCTTGACGTAGTCGGCGTGGCCGGGGCAGTCAACGTGAGCGTAGTGGCGACCGGCCGTTTCGTACTCGACGTGGGCGGTGTTGATCGTGATGCCGCGCGCCTTTTCTTCAGGTGCTGCGTCGATCTGGTCGTAAGCCTTGGCTTCGCCGCCGAACTTCTTGGACAGAACGGTAGCGATAGCAGCCGTCAGGGTCGTCTTGCCGTGGTCCACGTGACCGATGGTGCCAACGTTGACGTGCGGCTTGGTACGCTCGAATTTTGCTTTAGCCATTTTTCCGACTCCGAAAAAAATCTAAATCACTACAACAGGATTTGGCGCAACCCCATCTAGCGAGCGCACCAGAGATAATGGTGCCCATGGGCAGGATCGAACTGCCGACCTCTCCCTTACCAAGGGAGTGCTCTACCACTGAGCCACATGGGCCTTGAGGCTGCCGAAGCAATCTCAAAAAACTTTGCTCGCCAACTGGAGCGGGAGACGGGAATCGAACCCGCGTCATTAGCTTGGAAGGCTAGGGTTCTACCATTGAACTACTCCCGCACAGATTGACTGCACGTCGCCATCTTTTCAGATGACTTCTCTTCTTCACCATTACTGGTGGAGGGGACTGGATTCGAACCAGTGTAGGCGTAAGCCAACAGATTTACAGTCTGCCCCCTTTAGCCACTCGGGCACCCCTCCGAAGAGATTTGAATTCTAGCACCGTTTTTTTCGTCAGAAAAATTTCAGTGCATTTTTTTCTCAGGCCACCAAGGCGATCCAAGAAAAATTGTGGTGCGGCTGGCGGGGATCGAACCCACGACCCTTGGCTTCGGAGGCCAATACTCTATCCACTGAGCTACAGCCGCTCAGGGCATCGCTGCCCTGCACAAGCCGAGCATTGTCGCATGACTTTGCCCCGGCACGTCCAAGCCCCCAGGACCCGGCGCTATTGCACCTGCGGCACCGTGAAGCCCAGCCCTCGCAGACAGACATCCACCGCCTGCGCGCCCACCTGCTTGAGATCAAAGGCCCTGCCCAGCAGCCAGCTCTGCAGCAGGCCATCGAACATGGCGCACAGCGCTATCGATGCCTGGCGAGCCGGCATGGACATGGTCACTGCATGGCTTTCTGCGGCAGCGCGCAGGGCCAGCTCCAGTTGCGCGGAAAAAGAGTCCAGCGCGGCACGGTTGCGCTCCTGCACGGGCATGAGCTCACCCACGTACTCGACCTTGAGCAGCAGGATCTCGAAGACGCGCCGCGTGCTGTCGTCATCGGCGATGCGCCCGAAGACCACCCCCATCAGGCGCCGCACATATTCCAGTGCGTCGCACTCCGAATCGTCCTCGCAGTCGCTGTAGGCCGCCTGCTCCAGCGGGAGCGTGACGCGGTCCAGCATGGCGTAGAAGAGATCCAGCTTGTCCTTGAAATGCCAGTAGACCGCACCGCGCGTGGCGCCGGCCCGCTGGGCAATCTCGTTGAGCGAGGCCCGGGCAACACCCTGCTCGTAGAACACTTGCTCCGCAGCGTCCAGCAGACTGTTGCGCGTTGCAAACGCATCTTCTTTCGTTCGTCGTGCCAAGATGTATTTCCCTCCATCGTTGAGCCCGGCCATGCCACGCTACGCCATGCTTCGCGCCGCCTTGCAGCAACTGCGGTCATTATACATTCATGTATGTATGTATAATCCGCGACTTGCCCGTGGACACGGGCGTTCCGGATAGCGCTGACCGGAACGTCAACATCGTTATTTGATTCAGCACAAGGACCCATCATGCCCAGCACACGCAGCAATGTGTCAGCCGCTCCGTCCCCTTACAGCAGTCTGCGCCTCACCACCGTGGCCCTGGCCGTCACTGCCGCAATGGCCATGGCGGCCTGCGGGAAAAAGCCCGAAGAAAAAGCTGCCGCGCAGCAGCAGATGCCCGCCGTGCCTGTGGGCGTGGTGGTCGCCACGCCCGCCGATGTGGGCCTTGTGACCGAACTGCCCGGCCGCGTGGACGCACGCCGGGTGGCCCAGATCCGCGCCCGCAGCGCCGGCATCGTGCAGGAACGCCTGTTCCGGGAAGGCAGCGATGTGAAGGCCGGCCAGTTGCTGTACCGCATCGATCCCGCGCCCTACCAGGCCACGCTGCAAAGCGCCAAGGCCACGCAGGCCCGCGCCGAGGCCAACCAGGCCCAGGCACTGGCACAGCTGGAACGCTATCGCCCGCTGGTTGCCGCCAATGCCATCAGCAAGCAGGATTTCGTCAACGCCGAGGCGGCCTACAAGCAGGCCCAGGCCGATGTGGCGGTCGGCAAGGCGTCGGTGCGCACGGCCGAGATCAATCTGGGCTACACCAACGTCACGGCCCCCATCTCCGGCCGCATCGGCCAGTCGCTGGTGACAGAAGGCGCGCTGGTCGGCCAGGGCGAGGCGACTCCGCTGGCCGTGGTCCAGCAGATCAATCCTGTGTATGTGAATTTCACCCAGTCGTCCAGCGAGGCCTTCCGGCTGCGCCGCGCGATGGAGCAGGGCAAGCTCAAGAAGGCCGATGGCGCCGAGGCTGCCAGCGTCGAGGTGCGCCTTGACGACGGCACGGCCTATGAGCTCAAGGGCAAGCTGCTGTTCACCGACCTGACCGTGGACAGCTCCACCGGCCAGGTCACGCTGCGCGCCGAGGTGCCCAATCCCAAGGGATTGCTGCTGCCCGGCATGTATGTGCGTGTGCGCATGGAGCAGGCCCAGGCGTCCAACGCCATTGCCGTGCCCCAGCAGGCGGTGACACGCACCGAAACCGGCGACACCGTGAGCGTGGTCAGCGATGACGGCAAGATCACCAAGCGCCCGGTGAAGGTGACCACGGCCCAGAACAACCAGTGGCTGGTCAGCGAAGGCCTGCAGGCGGGCGAGAAGGTCATGGTCGACGGCTTCCAGAAGCTGCAGATGCTGCCGCCCGGCACGCCGGTCAAGCCCGTGCCCTGGCAGCCCGAGGCCGCAGGTGCCCAGAAGCCGGCCGGCGCGGCAGCGCCAGCCCCGCAAGCCGCAGCCGATGCCAAGCCTGCGGACCAGGCAGACAAGAAGTAATCAAGGGGCTCAGCAATGGCCAAGTTCTTTATCGACAGACCGATCTTTGCATGGGTCGTCGCGCTATTCATCATCGTCCTCGGTGGTATTGCGCTGACCAAGCTTCCGATCGCTCAATACCCCAAGGTGGCTCCTCCGGCCATCGTCATCAACACCGCCTACCCAGGCGCGTCCGCCAAGGTGCTCGAAGACAGCGTGCTGTCCGTGATCGAGCGCGAGATGAACGGCTCGCCCGGGCTGGTCTACATGGAGTCGGTGGCCCAGGCCGATGGCACGGGCAGCATCACCATCAGCTTCGAGGCCGGCACCAACGTGGACCTGGCGCAGGTGGACGTGCAAAACCGCCTCTCGCGCGCCACGCCACGCCTGCCTGCATCCGTGACGCAGCAGGGTGTGCGCGTGGACAAGGCGTCGTCCAACTTCCTGCTGTTCATCATGCTGTCGTCCGAGGACGCCAAGGCCTATGACACGGTGGCCCTGGGCGACTATGCCTCGCGCAACATCGTTCCCGAAATCCAGCGGGTGGCCGGCGTGGGCCAGGCCCAGCTGTTCGGTACCGAAAAGGCAATGCGCATCTGGTTCGATCCCGCCAAGCTGCAGGGCTACAAGCTCTCGGCCGAGGACGTGACGGCTGCCATCCGCAGTCAGAACGCCCAGGTGGCCAGCGGCGCCATCGGCGACCTGCCCAACATCACGGGCCAGAAGATCGCCGCCACGGTGACGGTGATGGGCCAGTTGTCCTCGATCGGCCAGTTCGAGAACATCGTGCTGCGCGCCAATGCCGATGGCTCCACCGTGCGCCTCAAGGACGTGGCCACCATCGAGATCGGCGGCCAGGCCTATGCGACATCCGCCCGCCTGAACGGCAAGGATGCCGTGGGTATCGGCGTCCAGCTGACGCCCAGCGGCAATGCGCTGGCCACGGCCAAGGCCGTGCATGCGCGCATGGAGGAGCTGCAGAAGTTCTTCCCCAAGGGCGTGAAGTACTCCATTCCCTACGACAGCTCCAAGTTCGTGAGCATCTCCATCGAGAAGGTCGCCCACACGCTGCTGGAAGCCATCGTGCTGGTGTTCCTGGTGATGTACCTGTTCCTGCAGAACTGGCGCTACACGCTGATCCCGACCATCGTGGTGCCCATTGCACTGCTGGGCACCTTCGCGGTCATGCAGGCCGTGGGCTTCTCGATCAACGTGCTGGCCATGTTCGGCATGGTGCTGGTCATCGGCATCGTGGTGGACGACGCCATCGTGGTGGTGGAGAACGTCGAGCGCATCATGAGCGAGGAAGGCCTGCCGCCACGTGAAGCCGCGATCAAGGCCATGGGCCAGATCTCGGGCGCCATCGTGGGCATTACGCTGGTGCTGATCGCGGTGTTCATACCGCTGGCCTTCTTCGCGGGGTCCACCGGCAATATCTACCGGCAGTTCTCCATCGTGATGGTGGCCTCCATCAGCTTCTCGGCCTTCATGGCGCTGACGCTGACGCCCGCGCTGTGCGCAACGCTGCTCAAGCCTGTGGAAGCCGGTCACAACCACGAGAAGAAAGGCTTCTTCGGCTGGTTCAACCGCACGTTCGCACGCTCGGCCAAGTCCTACGAAGGCTGGGTGGCCCGACTGCTCAAGCGCTCGGTGCTGATGATCGGCGTTTACCTGGCCGTGATCGCCGGTGCCGTGGTGGTGTTCCGTGGCCTGCCGACCTCGTTCCTGCCGACCGAGGACCAGGGCTACTTCATCGTCAACGTGCAGCTACCCCCTGGCGCCGCCAAGGAGCGTACGCTGGAGGTGATGAAGCAGGTGGAAGAAGCCGTGCTGCCGCAGCCCGAAGTGGCCAACATGGTCAGCGTGCTGGGCTTCAGCTTCTCCGGCCAGGGCCAGAACGCCGCCCTCGCCTTCGTGCCGCTCAAGGACTGGTCCGAGCGCAAGGGAGCGAACTCCACGGTGGACGCCATGACGGGCCGCATCATGGGCATGACGTCGGGCATCCGCGATGCCTTCGTGTTCGCCGTGAACCCGCCGCCCATTCCCGAACTGGGCAACGCCGTGGGCTTCTCGTTCCGCCTGCAGGACCGTGCCGGCCATGGCCACGACGCGCTGATCAACGCCCGCAACATGTTGCTGGGCATGGCCGGGCAGAGCAAGGTGCTGGCAGGTGTACGCCCCGATGGCCTGGAGGACGCTCCCCAGCTGCGCATCGAGATCGACCGCGACAAGGCCAACGCCCTGGGCGTGGACTTCACCTCGATCAATGCCACGCTGTCCACCGCGCTGGGCTCGTCCTATGTCAATGACTTCCCCAACCAGGGTCGTCTGCAGCGCGTGATCGTGCAAGCCGATGCTCCGGCCCGCATGCAGCCCGACGACCTGCTGCGCCTGAACGCGCGCAATGCCAAGGGCGACCCGGTGCCGCTGTCCACGTTCGCGACCACCAAGTGGGTCAAGGGCGCGCAGCAGACGGTGCGCTACAACGGCTACCCTGCCGTGCGCATCGAAGGCTCGGCCGCCCCGGGCTTCAGCTCGGGCGATGCCATGGACGAGATGGAAAAGCTGGCTGCCAAGCTGCCCGAAGGCTTCGGCTTCGAGTGGACCGGCCAGTCGCGTGAGGAAAAGCTGGCGGGCTCGCAAGCCATCTTCCTGTACGCCTTCGCCATCCTGGCCGTGTTCCTGTGCCTGGCCGCCCTGTACGAGAGCTGGTCGATTCCGCTGTCGGTGATTCTGGTCGTGCCGCTGGGTCTGCTGGGCGTGGTGCTTGCCACCTTGCTGCGCAACTACTCCAACGATGTGTACTTCCAGATCGGACTGGTGACGGTGATCGGCCTGTCGGCGAAGAACGCGATCCTGATCGTGGAGTTCGCCAAGGACCTGCAGGCCGAAGGCAAGGGACTGATCGAGGCTGCGCTGGAAGCCGCCCACCTGCGGTTCCGCCCCATCATCATGACCTCGCTGGCCTTCGGCCTGGGCGTGGTGCCTCTGGTGATCGCCACGGGCGCCAGCTCGGCCAGCCAGCGTGCCATCGGCACCGGCGTGCTCGGCGGCATGATCACCGGCACCGTGCTGGCCGTGCTGTTCGTGCCCACCTTCTTCGTCGTGGTGCGCAAGCTGTTCAAGGGCAAGATCAAATCGCACAACCCGCCGTCCACTCCGGCCGGCAAGGAGGCCTTGAGCCATGATTAATCGCAGTACCCCGGTGGCCATCGCCACCGCCGTGCTCCTGGCGGGATGCTCGCTCATCCCCACCTACGAGCGCCCTGCCGCTCCGGTCGCGGCGCAGTACACCCGCGCGAACGCCACCGCTGCGGCGGAAGGCGGCACGGCTGCAGCGCAGCTGCCCTGGCAGGATTTCTTCCAGGACGCACGCCTGCAGCAGCTGGTTCGCACCGCGCTGGACAACAACCGTGACCTGCGCGTGGCCGCGCTCAACATCGAGCGCGCCCAGGCCCAGTACCGGATCACGCGCGCCGACCAGTTCCCGACGGTGGGTGCCGGCGTCAACGCCAGCCGCGCCCCGAACACCACGGGCTCGGGCACCAAGTACGTCAACAGCTACCAGGTGGGCCTGGCCGTCACCTCGTGGGAGCTGGACTTCTTCGGCCGCATCGGCAGCCTGAAGGAAGCCGCCCTGGCCCAGTACCTGGCGACCGAGGAAGCTCGCCGCGCCGCGCAGACCAGCCTGGTGGCCGCCGTGGCCAGCGGCTGGTATACGCTGCTGGCCGACGAGCAATTGCTGAAGATCTCGCGCGACACGCTGCAGACCCGTGAAGAGTCGATCAAGCTGACCAAGCTGCGTTTCGACACGGGCGTGGCGTCCGAGCTGGACTACCGCCAGGCCGTCTCGCTGACCGAGGCTGCGCGCGCCACGCTGGCGCAACAGCAGCGCCAGCGCGCCCTGGACGAGAACGCCCTGGTGCTGCTGCTGGGCCAGGCGCTGCCAGCGGACGTGCTCGCCAGCCTGGGCTCCAGCCAGGGACTGCGCGACACGGCCGACCTGCCCGCCGTGCCGGCCGGCCTGCCTTCGGACCTGCTCACGCAGCGCCCCGACATCCGTCAGGCCGAGCAGCAGCTGATCAGCACCAACGCCAACATCGGTGCCGCGCGTGCCGCCTTCTTCCCGCGCATCACGCTGACGGGGCAGTTCGGCACGGCCAGCAACGAGCTGTCGGGCCTGTTCAAGAGCGGCAGCTGGGGCTTCACCCTCGCGCCGTCCGCCCTCCTGCCCATCTTCGATGCGGGCCGCAATTCGGCCAATCTGGCTGCGGCCAAGGTCGAGCGCGAAGTGGCGATTGCCCAGTACGAGAAGTCCATCCAGAGCGCCTTCCGCGAGGTCTCCGACGCACTGGACAGCCAGGGCACGCTGCGTGACCAGATCATGGCCCAGCGCGCCCAGCTGGAAGCCGAGCAGGCACGCCTGAAGCTGTCCGACCTGCGCTACAGCAACGGCGTGGCCAGCTACCTGGACCTGCTCGATGCGCAGCGCACCCTGTTCGCGCTGGAGCAATCCACCGTGAGCGTGCGTCTGGCGCAGCTGCTCAACCAGATCGAGTTGTACAAGGCACTGGGCGGCGGCTGGACCGACAGGACGGCGACAGCAGCGGCAGCCACACCAGCGCCCGCGCAGTAAGACCCAAGGCCGGTATCTGCCGCGCCAACCGCACAGAGGTGTTCTCCGCAAGGTGAACACCTCTTTTTCATGGCGCGCGGAAAGCATTTGCCATTTGCTTGATCCATCTCATGGCATATGTGCGCCCCAGGTCAACCCGGGTCTGCGCGCAGTGTCTGCAAGAGGCCCGTCGATATAATTTGTTGTTGACTCACGCCCCCACAACACAAGAGGACTTCATGAGCGCAACCCACACCGAAGAAGCCCATACGGGCCCGATCAAGAACCCCAGGCAGCTGCTGATGGCGGTGTTTTTCTCGTTCGTGGTTCCGGTGTTCGTGATCATCGGCCTCGTGCAATACGTGAGCTCGGCCGACAAGGCCGGCGCCGGCGCTTCCCAGACCGAAATGGCCAAGGCCCAGCGGCTGCAGAAAATCGGCCTCGTGGAAATCAGGGATGCCAATCGCCCGCTGCGCTCGGGTGAAGAAGTCTTCAAGGGCCAATGCGCGGCCTGCCATGCCACAGGTGCCGCAGGTGCTCCCAAGTTCGCGGATGCCGCGGCCTGGGGCCCGCGCCTGGCACAAGGTCTGGAAGGCCTGGTGCACTCGGCCCTCAAGGGCAAGGGAGCGATGGCGCCCCAGGGCGGCGGCGATTTCAACGACACCGAAATTGCCCGTGGCGTGGTCTACATGGCCAATGCCGCAGGTGGCAAGTTCGAGGAGCCCAAGGCCCCGGCCGCAGAAGGCGCCGCAGCAGAAGGTGCAGCGGCACCCGCCAACTGAGCAAGGCCCAGGATGTCTGGCACCAACCGGCTTCGGCCGGTTTTTTCATGCCCGGGCCGGACTGCGCACAAAACCGTAGCGTTGCGGCAACGTCTGTGCCGGCACCTCTTCACAGGCAGGCAGCATGCCGGCGTCCAGCGCGGCAGCGGCATCGACCATGTCCTGCGTATGGACCAGGCCCAGGCCGGAGGGCATGGCCAGATACAGGCGCCCTGTCTCATCCATCAAAACCTCCTTGATGTCTGCGGCCTGCAGCTCTGCCCCTGTGTGGCTGTGCATCTGCAGGCGCTCGCCATCCCAGCGCAGCCGCCATATCCAGGGTGTGCTTTCCAGTTCCACATACACGCGCTGGGGACCATTCTGGAAAAACCACCGACCGTCGGGCTCGGCAAGATAGTTGCGGGCGATGAAGTCCGCCAGCTTTTCGTTGCGCACCTCCGCGCCCTTGGCTCCCGGGATGCCGCTGTCGAAAGCGCCGCAAGCCTGGGCCTCTTCATCGCGCAGATACCAGCGCCCGCGCTCGTCCAGCCCCAGCCAGCCGCTGCAGGCGGGCACATGGGGCCATTTGGCCATGGCCTGCTTCACGATATCGTCCATTGCATTCATCCTTGTTCGCTGTCTGCCAGCCATTGCGTGACGGCCTGCGGCATGGCCAGTACATGCCCTGGCCAATGTCCCTGTGCAAAACCCACATGACCGCCATGCGGCGGCTGCCACAGCGTAACCCGTGGGCCGACCTCGCCTGGCCCTGGCAGGCTGCATGCAGGGACAAAGGGATCGTCCAGCGCGTTGAGCAGCAGCGCGGGCACGGCAATGCTGGCCAGCACAGGCTTGGCTGCCGCCCGGCGCCAGTAGTCGTGCGCATCGAGAAAGCCATGCACGGGTGCCGTGAACGCGTCATCGAATTCCTTCAGATCGCGCGCGCGCACCGCAGCATCGCGGTCGAAGAGGCCGGGAAATTGCGCCCATTTGACCAGCGCCTTGGGCACCAGCGTGCGCAGGAACATGCGTGTGTAGATCCAGCGGTTCAGACCCTGCCCCAGCGCCATGCCACCAGCCGCCAGGTCCAGCGGCGCACTCACCGCCGCCAGGGCCTGGACCACCTCGGCCGCCTTGTCTGCCTGCAGACCGGCCCAGCGCGCAAGCGCATTGCCGCCCAGGGAAACGCCCACCACATGGAGCGGGCGGGAAGACCGTGCGCGCAGGCGGCGCAGTATCCAGTCCACCTCCTGCACATCGCCCGAGTGATAGGCGCGCGGCCCCCGGTTGACCTCACCGCTGCAGCCGCGAAAGTGCGGCACGGCCATGTGCCAGCCACGCTGCGCGGCCACCCAGGCCATGGCCTGGGCATAGTGGCTGTTCGACGAACCTTCAAGGCCATGGAAAAGCACCAGCCATGGCGCATCGGCAGGCAGGGTGGGAGCACCGCCGAAGGCGACATCGATGAAGTCGCCATCCGGCGTATCCCAGCGCTCCCAGCGCCAGGCGGGCACCGCCTGGCCCGCCGGCCGGCGGCGTGCGAACAGTGCCGGCCAGATGGTCTGGGCGTGGCCCCCGGGCAACCAGCGCGCCGCCGTGAATTCGTGCATAAAAGCCCTGTTAGCAGTCCTTGCCACACCGCCGCGCAATGGCCTTTGCCCTACAGGGCAGCAGGCCGGGCGCGCAGCACAATCGCCAGCATTGCGCATGCTTCGTGCGCGATACTGTTTTCCATTGTCGCTTTCAGGTTGCCATCTTATGAAACGTCTACTCGCCACGCTTGCCACCGTCCTGGCATTGACCGGCTGCGGCTACAACGATTTCCAACGCCTTGACGAACAGACCAAGTCGGCCTGGAGCGAGGTGCTCAACCAGTACCAGCGCCGTGCGGACCTGGTGCCCAACATCGTGGCCTCGGTCAAGGGCGAGGCCAATTTCGAGCAGGAAACCCTGACCAAGGTGGTGGAGGCACGCGCGAAGGCCACTTCCATCCAGGCCACGCCCGAGCTGGTCAACAATCCCGAGGCCTTCAACAAGTTCCAGCAGGCGCAGGGCGAGCTGTCCAGCGCCCTGTCGCGGCTGATGGTGGTGGCCGAGCGCTATCCCCAGCTGCAGGCCAACCAGGGCTTCCGCGACCTGCGCGTGACGCTGGAGGGCACGGAGAACCGCATCACCGTGGCGCGCAACCAGTACATCCAGGCCGTGCAGTCCTACAACGTGCTGGCGCGCAGCTTTCCGACCAATCTGACGGCCAAGGTCTTCAGCTACGAGCCCAAGCCCAGCTTCAGCGTGCAGAACGAGGCCGAAATCTCCCGTCCGCCCACGGTGGACTTCGGCAACAAGTAAGCCGTGACCATGTCCCTGGTGCCACTGTGGCGCATGCTTTGCGCCCTTGTCCTGACCATGCTGCTGCTGCCCGGGAGCACGCTGGCGCAGGCGCCGCAGCCCGTGCCGGCCCTCTCGGCACGGCTCATCGACCAGACGGGCACGCTCTCGGCCGATGAGGCACGCGCCATTGAAGACAGGCTGCGTGGCATCGAACAGAAGTCGGGCTCGCAGGTCGTTGTGCTGATGGTGGCCTCCACCGCTCCCGAGGACATTGCCGCCTATGCCTGGCGCGTGGCCAGTGACTGGAAGATCGGCCGCCGCGACGTGGGCGACGGCCTGTTGGTGGTGATTGCCAAGAACGACAGGCGCATGCGCATGGAAGTGGCCCGCGCGCTGGAAGGCGCGATCCCCGACCTGGCGGCCGCGCGCATCATCGACCAGCAGATGGCACCACGCTTTCGCCAGGGGGACTATGCGGGCGGCATCACCGCTGCGCTGGACCAGGTGGCAGCGCGCATTGCAGGCGAGCAACTGCCGGCGCCCTCCCCCGGCACCCAGTCTTCCAAAAGCCCGGACAGGGGCTTCGACATGGAAGACCTGATGCTGTTCTTCTTCTTCGGCGTGGCCGTGGTCGGCCCCATCCTGCGCTCGGTACTGGGCCGGCCACTGGCCTCCGTGCTGGCGGGGGCAGGCGCCGGCATTGCCGCCTATGTGGTGACGGCCAGCCTAGAACAGCATCAGGTCTTCCATGTCGAAGCCCCTGTCCGGGCTTTTGGAAGACTGGGTGCCGGGGGAGGGCGCCGGCAGTTGCTCGCCTGCAATGCGCGCTGCCACCTGGTCCAGCGCAGCGGTGATGCCGCCCGCATAGTCCCCCTGGCGAAAGC
>NZ_LZZV01000075.1:0-49903 GCF_014170385.1 Delftia sp. UME58 | reverse complement strand
AGACCTGTTACCGTTCGACTTGCATGTGTAAGGCATGCCGCCAGCGTTCAATCTGAGCCAGGATCAAACTCTACAGTTCGATCTTGAAATTTAAAGTCTTTCGACTAACTCATAAAAACGGAATTGAAGTGAACTTCACTTCTATTCTCATGAGCGTTTTTGGCTTCAAAGAGCCGAGTTCCAAAGAACTTGGCTGTTCGCCTCAAACGCCCACGCTTATCGGCTGTATATTTTTAAGGATCGAAGCAGAGAATTTCTTCTTTGCCTCCGACTCGCTGCGATCAGCGAAGCCTTGAATTCTAGCACAGTTTTCAGCGTCGTTGCAATCAAATTTCTTCGATCTCTTCAACACCAGCGATCTGCATCGCTTCTCTTCAGTAGAGCCTTGCATTGTAGCACGTTTTTTCAACCCGCCAACAACAAGAACCCTACCGCAGCAACCAGAGCATCAGCTCCAACCACCGGATCAGGCCGCCGAAGCAACCCTCTCATAAAAAAAGCCACCCTTGCGGGTGGCTTTTTTCTATCCTGGCGGAAACGGAGGGATTCGAACCCTCGATGAGGCTCTACACCCCATACTCCCTTAGCAGGGGAGCACCTTCGGCCACTCGGTCACGTTTCCGGAATGACGTTATTGTAACGTGCTTTTTTGCCGGTTTCGGCAAAACGATGATTTTATTCCGGCTTGTCGAGACCGAAGGCGGTGTGCAGGGCGCGCACGGCCAGCTCCAGGTACTTCTCGTCGATGACGACGGAGGTCTTGATCTCGGAGGTGGAGATCATCTGGATGTTCACGCCTTCCTGGCTCAGCGCACGGAACATGGTGGATGCCACGCCCACATGGCTGCGCATGCCGATGCCGACAATGCTGACCTTGGCGATGTTGGGGTTGCCGACGACTTCGGAGGCACCCAGGGCGGGCACGACCTTGTCACGCAGCAGTTCCATGGCGCGCTGGTAGTCGCCCTGGCTGACGGTGAAGCTGAAGTCGGTTTTACCTTCCTTGCTGATGTTCTGGATGATCACATCGACTTCGATGTTGGCGTCGGCCACCGGGCCCAGGATGCCGTAGGCGATGCCGGGGGTGTCGGGCACGCCGAGAACGGAGATCTTGGCTTCGCCGCGGTTGAATGCGATGCCGGATACGACGGCCTTTTCCATTTTTTCGTCTTCCTCAAAAGTAATCAGCGTGCCGGAGGTGGATTCTTCCTCCAGGTCGATGTCCCAGGGCGTGAAGCTGGAGAGCACGCGCATGGGCACCTTGTACTTGCCGGCAAATTCCACCGAGCGGATCTGCAGCACCTTGGAGCCGAGGCTGGCCATTTCCAGCATTTCCTCGAAGCTCACGGTGTTCAGGCGCTTGGCGGCCTGCACCACGCGCGGGTCGGTGGTGTAGACGCCGTCCACGTCGGTATAGATAAGGCACTCGGCCGCCTTCAGCGCCGCAGCCACGGCCACGGCCGAGGTGTCGGAGCCGCCACGGCCCAGCGTGGTGACATGTCCGTTGGGATCGATGCCCTGGAAGCCCGTGATGATGACCACGCGGCCAGCGTCGAGTTCGGCGCGAACGCGCTTGTCGTCGATGGACTCGATGCGTGCCTTGGTGAAGCTGCTGTCGGTGCGCACGGGAACTTGCCAGCCCGAGAAGCTGATGGCTTCCACGCCTTCGGCCTGCAGCGCAATGGCCAGCAGTGCCGACGACGCCTGCTCGCCCGTGGAGGCCAGCATGTCGAGCTCACGGTAGTACGCCGTTTTGGCCGAGCCGGGAGCCAGCTCGCTGGCCAGACCCAGCAGACGGTTGGTTTCGCCACTCATGGCGCTGGGGACGACCACCATCTGGTGACCGGCACGAGCCCACTTGGCCACGCGCTTGGCAACGTTGCGGATGCGCTCTGTCGAGCCCATCGAGGTGCCGCCGTATTTATGAACGATCAGTGCCATTGGATATCAGGGTGACGAAACTGCTTGCCACGGCGCTGTACGACAGAGGGATGCTTGTGCAAGCCAGGATGTTCGAGAGGATCGCGCATGAAGCGAAATGTCCGCCCAGACCCGTCTTGCGCAAGCCGTTTGGTTTTGGCGCGCCGCCGGTTTTCGTGCAAAGTTGGACCAAAACTCGTCAATTGTACCAATCGAGCACCGACCCCAGGCGCCGCACAAAACCCCGTCCCATCTTGAGATGGATGCGGTGGCCTCGCGTACGGCAAACGCCGATCTGCGCGAGCAGCTGATCGAGCTGCGCGGCACTGGGCGTGGTGGCATGCACGCTGCGCAGCCAGTGGCGCAGCACATTGGCCTGGCGCGCAGGGCTCAGCGCCTGCAAGGCGGTGATGCCGGGCGGGTTGCCGATGGCCGCCAGGTCGGCCTGCGCCATCTCCTGCAGGAGTTCCGCCGCCTCGGCGCAATGCCGGCTGCTGCGCGCGAACGTGGCGCGAAACTGGGGAAAGGCCTGCTGCAGCGCGGGCAGCAACTGGGCGCGGATGCGATTGCGCGTGTAGCGCGCGTCGGCATTGGTCGGGTCTTCCACCCACGCCTGGCCACGCGCTGCAAGCCAGTCACGCAGGACCTGGCCGGGCACATCAAGCAGTGGACGATGCCATTCGAGATCCGCCCTGCTCCACTGCGCCGGCATGGCGGCCAACCCGGCCACACCGGCGCCGCGAGACAGGGCCAGCAGCAGCGTCTCGACCTGGTCGTCCGCATGTTGCGCCAGCGCCATGCTGCGAACGGGCGGCAAGGGCCCTCCGCCGGCGCCCTGCCCAGGCCAGGGTTCGCGGGCGGCCTCTATCAGCGTTGCGTAGCGCAGCTGGCGTGCGGCGTCCTCAGGACTCTGGCCCGGCGCGTGGCGCGCGTCCACGCGGCGAATCTTCAAGGGAACGGCATGCTGCGCGCAGACTTTCTCGCACTGGCCGACGAAGGCGTCGGCCGCCGACTGCAGACCGTGGTGCACATGGATGGCCACGACCTGGCCCGGCCAGCGCTCGGCGCAGGCCAGCAGCAGCGCCGTGGAGTCCGCACCGCCGCTGAAGGCCACGGCCAGCGGCAGTTGCGGCGCAAAGCGATGGATGGCGGCGTCCAAAGCGGCACCCGGTGCAGCACCTGGTGCACCATCTGGCGCGGCTGCCGGCACATTGCGCGGCGGGTCGGGGATCGGAATTTCCACAGGCTTGGATCAGAGGTATCAGGACGCGGGCCAGGGCCTGGCGCAAAAGCAAACGGCTCCCAGGGGGAGCCGTCCAGTGTGCCAGAGCGTGGCGCAGGCCTTCAGCGGTTGTCGGCCTTGGTATCGGCGAAGCGGCCGTAGCTTTGCAGGCGCTCGTAACGCCGGTCCTGCAATTCCTTGGGCTTGAGGTCTGCCAGCTGGCGATAGGCATCGCCCAGCGCGCGCTTGAGGAAGGCGGCCATTTGCTTGGGGTCGCGGTGGGCGCCGCCCACGGGCTCGTTGACGATCTTGTCCACCAGGCCCAGGGCCTTGAGGCGATGCGCGGTGATGCCCATGGCATCGGCCGCGTCCTGGGCCTTTTCGCCGGTCTTCCAGAGAATGGAGGCGCAGCCTTCCGGGCTGATCACGGAGTAGACGGCGTACTGCAGCATCAACACCTGGTCGGCGACGGCAATGGCCAGGGCACCACCCGATCCACCTTCACCGATGACGGTGGTGATGATGGGGGTCTGCAGCTGGGCCATTTCGTAGATGTTGCGGCCGATGGCTTCGGACTGGCCGCGCTCTTCGGCTTCGATGCCGGGGAAGGCACCGGGCGTGTCCACGAAGGTGAAGACCGGCAGGCCGAACTTCTCGGCTGTCTTCATGAGGCGCAGGGCCTTGCGGTAGCCCTCGGGGCGCGTCATGCCGAAGTTGCGCAGCGTGCGCTCCTTGGTGTCACGGCCCTTCTGGTGGCCGATGACCATGCAGGAAATGCCATTGAAGCGCGCCAGCCCGCCCACGATGGACTGGTCGTCGGCGAAGTGCCGGTCGCCGTGCATCTCGATGAAGTCGGTGAAGCAGTCGCGCACATAGTCCAGCGTGTAGGGACGCTCGATATGGCGCGCGATCTTGGTGATCTGCCAGGGCGAGAGGTCGCTGTAGATGTCCTTGGTCAGCTGCAGGCTCTTTTTGCTGAGCTGCTCGATCTCTTCCGAGATATCGACTGCGCTTTCGGTCTGCACGTAGCGCAGTTCCTCGATTTTGGATTCGAGCTCGGCGATGGGCTGCTCAAAATCCAGAAAGTTCTTTTTCGCCAACTTGTTTCTCCTTGTCCCAGCCAGGCACGGTGCATGCGTTCCGGCCGGAAAACGGGGGTTGATCGGGTGTGATCGGTTTGTCTTCAGGCTGCAGGCTGCGTCTCGAGCGAGCGCCAAATATACCAAGTCGCCACGGTGCACCACGGCTTCCAGGCCTCGGCAACCTCACGCGCCTCGCTGCGGCTGACGGGGTCGCCCGAAAAATAGTTCTGGCTGATGCCCGAGATCAGGCCTGCATCGTCCAGCGGCAGCACATTGGGCCGCTGCAGGTAGAAGATGAGGAACATCTCGGCCGTCCACCGGCCCACGCCGCGAATGGACATGAGCTCGGCCACGATGGCCTCGTCGCTCATGCCCTGCCAGTCGTCCTGGTGCAGCCGGTGTTCGGTGAAATGCATGGCCAGGTCCACAAGATAGTCCACCTTGCGGGCAGACAGGCCCACGGCACGCATGTCATCCACCTTGAGCTTGAGCACCAGGTCGGGCGCCATCCGGGCGGGCAGGCGCGCGAACTTGTTCCACAGCGTCTGCGCGGCCTTCATCGAGATCTGCTGGCCCACGATGGAGCGCGCCAGCGTGGCAAAGGCATCGCCACCGGGCTGCAGGGCCAGGTGGGCAAAGCGAGGGATGAGGCGCTTCATCACGCGATCGCGCCGCACCAACTGGCGGCAGGCCTCGGCCCAATAGGCCGGCGCGCCCTCGGGCGGCGCAGGCAGGGATATCTTGGCCTTGGGAGCGGGGGCAGCGGCAGCCGCAGAACCAGCGCGCGCGCCCAGCGTCACCACCGGCAGCGGGGCCGGTTGCTGTTCGGGCACGGGCAGATCGGCCACCAGCGGCAACTGCTCGAAATCCATGGTGTCCAGGGGTTTGGCGGAGGCCATCAAAGCACCTCCCCGCACCTGGCGCGGCTCATCTGGCAAGGCATACGGATCAGCCCTTTGCGGCTGCCTCCCAGGTCGTGCCTGCGGGGGAGTCCTTGAGCACGATGCCCTGCTCCAGCAGGGCCTTGCGGATGCGGTCGGCCTCGGCCCAGTCCTTGGCCGCCTTGGCAGCTGCGCGTGCGGCAATCTGCGCCTCGATGGCGGCGGCATCCACGTCTGCCGCTCCTGCCTGCAGGAAGGCCTGGGGGTCGCCCTGCAGCAACCCCAGGCAGCCGGCCAGGGCCTTGAGCAGGCCCGCCGTCTCGGCGCTCTTGCTGCGATTGACTTCTGCAGCCAGCTCGAACAGCACGGCCACGGCCTCGGGCGTGCCGAAGTCCTCGTCCATGGCGGCCTTGAAGCGTGCGGCAGCGGGATGATTCCAGTCGATGGCGACCTCGGCAGGGGCCACCAGGCTCAGCGCCGTGTACAGGCGCTTGAGCGCGCCGCGCGCATCGTTCAGATGCACGTCGCTGTAGTTCAGCGGGCTGCGGTAGTGGCTGCGCACGACGAAGAAGCGCACGGTCTCGGCGTCGTACTCCTTGAGCACGTCGCGGATGGTGAAGAAGTTGCCCAGCGACTTGGACATCTTCTCGTTGTCCACGTTGATGAAGCCGTTGTGCATCCAGACCTGCGAGAACGGCTTGCCGGTCGCGCCTTCGCTCTGGGCAATCTCGTTTTCGTGGTGCGGGAACTGCAGGTCGGCACCACCGCCGTGGATGTCGAAACTCTCGCCCAGCATCTCGCAGCCCATGGCCGAGCACTCGATGTGCCAGCCGGGACGGCCCACGCCCCAGGGGCTGGCCCATTTGACCTCTTCCGGCTCGGCGGGCTTGGCGCTCTTCCACAGCACGAAGTCCAGCGGGTCCTGCTTGCCATCCTGCACGGCCACGCGCTCGCCGGCCTGCAATTCGTCCAGCGACTTGCCCGACAGCTTGCCGTAGCCGGGGAACTTGCGCACGGCAAAGTTCACGTCGCCATCCGTGCCCTGATAGGCCAGGCCCTTGTCCTGCAGGCGGCCGATCATGGAAAGCATCTGCGGCACGTATTCGGTGGCACGCGGCTCGTGCGTGGGGCGCTCGATGCCCAGGGCGTCGGCGTCCTGGTGCAGGGCGTCGATCATGCGGTCGGTCAGCGAGCGGATGGTCTCGCCGTTCTCCACGGCGCGCCGGATGATCTTGTCATCGATGTCGGTGATGTTGCGCACATAGGTCACGCGATTGCCACTGGCACGCAGCCAGCGCTGCACCACATCGAAAGCGACCATGGAGCGTGCGTGTCCCAGGTGACACAGGTCGTACACGGTCATGCCGCACACATACATGCGCACATGGCCCGGTTCGATTGGCGAAAACGCTTCCAATGCACGCGACAGCGTGTTGTAGATACGCAAACTCATGGATGTTTATCAGGGGAGAAAGGGTCGCTGCAGGGGGCGCGTCCCACGCGCCGCCGGACCCTTGGCGCCGACGCAGGCATGCTCAGCAGGGAGCAGGAGCGGCAGGCGCAGAGCCCGTGTGACCCAGCACACCCCTCAGCTACAATTGACCGCAGTATAAGCCCGCGCCGCGGGGCATTCCCCCGAGGCCCCGAAAGCACCTACATGCCTCTACGCAACTCGTTTCGCTCCGCCCTGCGCCTCGCGGCACTGGCGGCCCTGCTCGCAACAGGCCACGCCCACGCCGACGACTATACGGAAGTGAATCAGTTGCTGCGCAACGGCAAGAGCACCCAGGCGCTGGCACGCGCCGATGCCTATCTGGCCAAGAACGCACGCGACCCGCAGATGCGCTTTCTCAAGGCGGTTGCACTGACCGACAGCGGCAAGACAGACGAGGCCATCGCCGCGCTGAACCAGCTCATCGAGGACTACCCCGAGCTGCCCGAGCCCTACAACAATCTGGCGGTCATCTATGCCGGCCAGAACCAGCTCGACAAGGCACGTTCCGCGCTCGAATCCGCCGTGCGCAACAACCCCAACTACGGCGTCGCCTACGAGAACCTGGGCGACATCCATGCCCGCCTGGCCTACGAGGCCTACTCCAAGGCGCAAGGCCTGGATGGCCGCGCGGCCAGCGTACGCCCCAAGCTCAAGCTGCTGCGCGACCTGCTGGCGCCCGTCACCGCCGCCAAGTAGGCATCCCGTCCCACGCGCGCAGCCCTTGCGCCAACGCGCGTGCGACGGTCGATCGGGTCTCGCCATGCCTGGCGCGCACCCGCAGGAACCTGCCCGGTTTTCCCCACTCCATCCCCCAGCCCTTTGGCTTTCACAGGAGATTCGCATGACCACACGCCGCATCGCGTCGCTTTCCCTGGCCAGCATGGCCCTGGCCGCCTCCCTTTTCACCGCCCTGCCCGCCATGGCGCAGAACGCCACGCCCAAGGTGCAGATCAAGACCAGCATGGGCGACATCGTGCTGGAGCTGAACGAAGCCAAGGCCCCCAAGACCGTGGCCAACTTCATGCAGTACGTGCGCGACAAGCACTATGACGGCACGGTGTTCCACCGCGTGATGGACGGCTTCATGATCCAGGGCGGCGGCATGGATGCCAGCCTCAAGGAAAAGCCCACGCGCGCGCCCATTCCGCTGGAAGCGGACAACGGCCTCAAGAATGACCGGGGAACCATCGCCATGGCGCGCACGGGCAACCCCAACTCGGCCACCTCGCAGTTCTTCATCAACGTGGTGAACAACGACATGCTCAATGCGCCCAAGCCTGACGGACACGGCTACGCCGTCTTCGGCCGCGTGGTCCAGGGCATGGAGGTGGTGGACAAAATCCGCACGGTGGCCACGGGCAACCAGGGCATGCACCAGAATGTACCCACCAAGCCGGTGACCATCCTCTCGGCCACCGAGGTCAAGTAAACCGCGCGCCGCGCCCAGCGTGGCACGCCCTTCCCCTTCACCCAACAAGGAACCGCCATGAGCAATCCCCAAGTCGAACTCCACATCGCCGACCACGGCGTCATCACCATCGAACTCGACGCCGCCAAGGCCCCCAAGAGCGCGGAGAACTTCCTGGCCTATGTGAACAAGGGCCACTACAACAACACCATCTTCCATCGCATCATCGATGGCTTCATGATCCAGGGCGGCGGCTTCGAGCCCGGCATGAAGCAAAAGGAGACGGACGCTCCCATCGAGAACGAGGCCAAGAACGGCCTGAAGAACGACAAGTACACCCTGGCCATGGCCCGTACCGGCGACCCGCACTCGGCCACCGCCCAGTTCTTCATCAACGTGGCCGACAACGGCTTCCTGAACCACACCTCGCCCAGCGCCCAGGGCTGGGGCTATGCCGTGTTCGGCAAGGTGGTCAAGGGCACCGAGATCGTGGACAAGCTGCGTGGCGTGAAGACCGGCCGCAACGGCGGCCACCAGGACGTGCCCAAGGATGACGTGATCATCGAAAAGGCCGTGGCCCTGTAATCAGGCGCCCTTCCAGCCCTTCCAACAAGGCGGCTGCCCCCTTGGCGTGCAGCCGCCCTGTTGTCCATGCACATGGCCCCGGCCGTACCCGGCCGTGTCCATGGACAACAGTCCCTTCAGAGCCTTCCACAGCCTTCATGCAGCGCCCTTGACGGGCGCACCCTCCCATGGCCCAGACCGCCGCACCTCGCTCTCCTTGCGTGCCGCCCATCGCGGCCGAATGGACACTGCCCGCGGCCTGGCGCACGCTGGACTTCATCTCCGACCTGCACCTGCAGGCCTGCGAGCCCGCCACCGTGCAGGCCTTTCGCCATTACCTGCACGCCACGCAGGCCGATGCCGTCTTTCTGCTCGGCGACCTGTTCGAAGTCTGGGTGGGCGACGACGCCTTGCTGGAGCCCGGCAGTTTCGAGGCCGAATGCGCCGCCACCCTGCGCGAGGCAGCCGCGCGCAGGCCGCTGTTCTTCATGCAGGGCAACCGCGACTTCCTGACCGGAGCGCAGTTCGATGCGCTGTGCGGCACGACCACGCTGGCCGACCCCACGGTGCTCGAGTGCGGCAACCAGCGCATCCTGCTCAGCCATGGCGACGCACTGTGCCTGGACGATGCGGACTACCAGCGCTTTCGCGTCATGGCGCGCTCCGCCGCGTGGCAGGCGGCCTTTCTGGCCCAGCCGCTGCCGCTGCGCCGCGAGCAGGCACGCGGCATCCGGCAAGAAAGCGAATCGCGCAAACGTGAATCGGCCGGACCGGATGGAGCGGCCCCATCCGCCAGCCACACCGCCGCCATGCCCACCTATGCCGATCTCGATGCCGAGGCCACGCGCAGCTGGCTGCGGGCCGCACGCGCCGCCACCCTGGTCCACGGCCACACGCACCGCCCGGCCGAACATGAACTGGGCGATGGCATGCGGCGTGTGGTGCTCAGCGACTGGGATTTGGCAGCCCCCGTGCCGCGCGCCGAAGTGCTGCGCTGGGAGCACGGCCAGGGCCTGCGGCGCCTGCCGCTGTCCGAAGTACTTGAACAGGCGCCCCGGCGATGAGCCTCTGGCGACAACTGGGCCACTGGGTCCGGCGGCTGGGCCGCCGCGCACGCTCCGCCATCTCGCCGGTGCCCGAGATTCCCGCGCCGCTGTGGCTGTCCACGCTGGCCGCCTACCCCTTTCTTTCCTCGCTGACGCTGGAGGAGCAATCCAAGCTGCGCGCACTGGCCGCCGTCTTCCTGCAGCGCAAGCGCTTCCACGGCGCGCACGGCCTGGAAGTCAGCGATGCCATGGCGCTTGAAATTGCCGCCCAGGCCTGCCTGCCCCTGCTGCACTGGGGCGAGCCGCAGGGCGCGCTGTCCTGGTATGACGACTTTGTCGGCATCGTGGTGCACCCGGGCGATGCCGTGGCGCGGCGCCAGAGCTTGGACGAGGCCGGTGTCATCCACGACTACGACGAAGTGATCATGGGCGAGGCCATGCATGGCGGCCCCGTCATGCTGAGCTGGCAGGCCATTGGCGCAGGGCGCGGCTCCCACGCCAGCCACCACGGCCACGGCGGCCAGCCCGCCAATGTGGTGATCCATGAATTCGCCCACAAGATCGACATGCGCAACGGCGGTGCCGACGGTTGCCCGCCCCTGCCGCCGGGCTTCATGGGCAGCAGCTCCGCGCGCCAGACGCGCGAGATATGGCAGGCCGCCTGGGCTCCGGCCTATGACGCATTCCGCGAGCAGGTGACCATTGCCGAACGCTTTGGCGGCGAATGGCCCTGGCTGGATGGCTATGGCGCCACGGCACCCGCCGAATTCTTCGCCGTGGCCTGCGAGGCCTTCTTCGTGGACCGCGCACGCTTTGCCCAGGAATTTCCCACGCTGGAGCCGCTGCTGGCAGCGTTGTTCAAGCCGGCCTCCAGCCAGCGCTAGCCGGCACAGACTTCCTTCAGCGCCTGGGCGAACAGGCGCTGCTCCTCGTACTGCCCGCCCGCCTTGCGCTCGAACAGGGTGATGGGCGGCAAGGTCCAGCCAAAGCGGTGGCGCACGATGCCCACGCCTGCGATGCGCACCAGTTCCTCGGCAATGTCGGCCGGCACGATGGACACGGCCCGCTCATTGGCCGCCACCAGCTCGCCGATCACCTTGGCCGAGAGCGTTTCCACAAACGGCGGCGGCGGCTCCACGCCCGCGCGCAGGAAAAAGTCGGTGATCTGCTCGCGCATGGGTGTACGGCGCTGACCCAGTACCCAGTCAAGCCCCGTGAGTTCGGCCCATTGCAAAGGCCGGCGCCCCAGCCGCGTGGCCAGACTGCGGTGGGCGATCAGGCGCGGCTCCTGCTCATAAAGCACGCTGTGGCGTATGCCGGTCATGTCCAGCACGGCCGAGGCGCGGCCAATCACGCAATCCAGCTCATGCACGCGCAGCTTGTGCAGCAGGCGGTCGCTGGTGTCCTCGTGCAGCGTGACCGTGATGCGCCGGCCCTGCGGCCGCGTCCTGCCAATGGCATCGGCCAGCATGCGTGCGGGCAGGAAGGGGATCACACCGACCTGCAGATGCGCCGCACGCTGCTGGCCCACGGCCTCGATGTCCTTTGCCCAATGGTCCAGATCCGCCAGCATGCCCCGGGCCCGCGCCAGCACCAGCGTGCCCAGTTCCGTAGGTTCCATGCCGCGTCCCGAGCGCACGAACAGCGGCGCGCCGAACAACGATTCCAGTTCGGCCAACGCCTGGGTCACGGCGGGCTGGCTGGTGGCCATGCGCTCGGCCACGCGGGTCAGCGTGCCCTGCTCGCTGATGGCGCGCAGCAGCAGCAGATGCTTCATCTTCAGGCGCGTGGCCATGCGGTGCGACAGCTGGGCTGCGGTCGATGCGATCACGGTTTCGGGCTGGGCTTCGGGCATGGCGTCGGGCACGGTGCGTCATAAGAAAAACCATATTGAACAATAAAAACAAATGAATTTCTGCTTATGTATCCACGCCAGAATTCCTGCGTCTTCCACACCAAAAAGGAAAGGGCAAGGCAGACCATGGATGGCATGTTCTTCATCATCGCGCTGGGCGCGGCGGCGGCAGGATTCGTGCAGGGCCTGTCGGGCTTTGCCTTCGGCATGGTGGCCATGTCGTTCTGGGCCTGGGTGCTGGAGCCGCGCGATGCGGCCGTGCTCACCGTCTTCGGCTCCCTGCTGGGCCAGGTGCTGTCGGCCATCACCGTGCGGCGCGGCTTTGCGCTGGCACAGCTGCTGCCGTTCATCCTGGGCGGTCTTGCCGGCATTCCGCTGGGCGTCCTGCTGCTGCCGCACCTGGACATGGCATGGTTCAAGGCCCTGCTGGGTGGCATGCTCGTGCTGTGGTGCCCGGTGATGCTGCTGTCGGCCCGCCTGCCCCGGTTGGCGCGCGGCGGGCGGCTGGCAGACGGCGCCGTGGGCCTGGCGGGCGGCGTGATGGGCGGA
This sequence comes from Delftia sp. UME58, assembly GCF_014170385.1. Taxonomy (NCBI): domain Bacteria; kingdom Pseudomonadati; phylum Pseudomonadota; class Betaproteobacteria; order Burkholderiales; family Comamonadaceae; genus Delftia; species Delftia sp. UME58. The sequence continues at coordinate 37,881 of NZ_LZZV01000075.1, read as the reverse complement.
CTGGGCGGCTTCACGGGCACGCTGCCCACGCTGTGGTGCACGCTGCGCGGCTACCCCAAGGATGAGCAGCGCTCCGTCATCCAGAACTTCAACCTGTCCATGCTGGCCGTGACCATGGCCACCTACCTGGGCACCGGCATGGTCACGCGCAGCATGCTGCCGCTGTTCGCCATCGTGGCGCCGGCCATGCTCATTCCATCGCTGCTGGGCTCCAGGCTGTATATCGGCATCAGCGAGGCACGGTTCCGGCAGGTCGTGCTCGGCCTGCTGTGCCTGTCGGGCGTGGCGCTGATGGCCTCCTCGGTGCCGGTGCTGCTGCAGCGCGCGGGCTAAGCGCGCATCCCCTCAGACCACCGGCGCCCTGACCGTTTCCGGCACGGAAAGCAAATGGCCCAGTTGCCGAAAGTCCGCGACGACCGTCTCGGCGCCTGCGCTCTTCAACTGCTCGGCCTTGGTGCCTGCGGCAACGCCCACAAACTGCAGTCGCAGGTTTGTCGCGGTGCGCAGGTCCCACAGCCCGTCGCCGAAGGACACGACCGATGTGATCTGCGCTGCATCACAGCCGTCGCTGGCGGCCGCGATGGCTGCGCTGACGATCTCCTCGCGCGTGCTGAATTCGCTGGCCGTCACCAGCAGCCGCTCGGAGCAGGCAATACCCGCCGCCGCCAGCTTGGCCCGCGCCAGATGCCGGTAGGAGCCCGTGGCAAACGCAAACCGTATCTGACCAGCCTCGGACAGCCTGGCCATGAAGTCTGCGGCGCCCGCAATCTCCTGCACCTGGCCCGGAATCCGCCTCCATTCCTGCATCAGGGCGCCGACAAAGCGGGCCTCATCCCCGCTGGTTGCATCCCGGCCGTGGGCGCGCGCAAACGCTTCGCGGAAGATGCCTGAATCCGTGTGGTGGCGGTAGCCGCCCCAGTTCTCGTCCACCTCCAGCATGCCGATGGTGCGAAAGGCTGCGCTGAAGCAGCTCTGGTGCGCGGCAACGCTGTCCGTGAGGGTTCCGTCTATGTCGAAGATGTAGATGTGCATGAAAGGGAAAAGTCCTGAACGGTGGGCACTGCGAACGCTGACATGCAGCCCGGGGCGCCTTGAAGACCAAGCGCAGCCGGTCGACTTTGCAGCCCCTGTGCGCGCCACGCTATGTTTCATCATATATTGCGAACTGCACCAGCCCACCCATGAGAGGCCTTCCGATGTTGACGCCCCCCTTCAAACTCAGCGCAGGCGGCATGGCCGCCCTGGGCGCCGCCGTGTCGGCCGGCGCCTTGCAGGCCGGGGACGGCACCTGCTGCGGGCATGACCATGGCAAGGACGACGCTGCAGGCGCGGCGCCCGCCCAGACGCGCACGCGGCTGTACCAGCTGGACACGCATCTGCACTGTTCGGTGATCGGCACCTGCCTGAGCCCGGCCGAGCTGCGCAAGCTGATGGGCAGGCACATGGATATCAAGGGCAGGACCGACCTGGAACTGCACCACCAGGCCGTGGGCCTTGCGCATGAGAACGGCGATCTGTCCAAGGCCATCCACAAGGCGCTGGAACAGCGCCATGCCGCCGTGATCAAGGGCTTTGCCGCCGCCCAGGACGAGGCCGCGCTCGAAGCGGCCTGGAAGCAGGCCTGGCAGCAGGGCGAGATTCCGGGCGCCTACTGGGCACTGCTCACGCACAAGTGCGCGAGCTTTGCGCTGCGCCAGATGGCCTTCGGTGAGGTGCACATGCTGTCGCACCTGATGGGATCGGCCAACCGGCATGAACTCAAGCGCTTCGTGGCTCTGGAAAAGGAAAACCTGCAACTGCAGGACAAGCTGGAACGCGAACGCCAGCGCCACCACCAAACCCAGCTCGAACGTGATGCGCTGGCCGGCCAGTTGCGCCAGCAATCCCTGGACTTCGAGGCTCGCCTGTCACAGCTCAGGACAGGGGCAGCCCCTGAAGGCGAGGCCCGCCCCACCGATGCCGGCGCCCTGGTCGGCATGCATACCGAACGGCGCGAGCGTGCAGAACGCGCTGCCGAACAGGCCTGGGCCGAGGCCGGCCGCCTGCAGCAGATGGCCGAACAATTGCAGCAGCGCGTGCAGTGTCTGGCCGAGGAACTGGCCGCCGCCGAGAAGGAACTGCAGCGCGCGGCCAGCCAGCCCCAGGCCCCCGATGCCACGCAGCAGCAGGCGCTGCAGGGCCGCAAGCTGCTCTACGTGGGCGGGCGCCCCAGCTCCACGCCCGCCATACGCGACCATGTACAGCGCCACGGCGGCGAGTTCGTGCACCACGATGGCGGACTGGAGACGCGCAAGGGCCTGCTGGCCGCGCAGTTGCCCCGTGTCGATCTGGTGGTCTTTCCCGTGGACTGCGTGGACCATGATTCCGTGGTCAACCTCAAGCGCCTCAGCGAGCGGCACGGCGTGCCCTTCATGGCATTGCGCACCGCCAGCCTGGCGAGCTTTGCGGCCACGGTCGCGCGGGAGCTGGCTCCACCCGAACCCGACAGGGCATCACACTTTTGCCTGCGGCATGGCTGACGGGGCCGGGCGGCGCACGCTACCATCCGTTCTTCCCACACCTCAGGAGTCCAGCATGAAGATCAGCGCGCGCAATGTGCTTTCGGGCACGGTCGTTTCCATCGTCCGGGGTCCGGTCAGCACGGAAGTGACGCTGGAGATCGCCCCCGGCATCCAGATCACCTCGAGCATCACCAGCAATTCGGCCGATGCGCTGGGCCTGAAGGAAGGCGCCAAGGCCTATGGCGTGATCAAGGCCTCGTCCGTGATGATTGGCGTGGACGACTGAGCAAGCGCTCCCCCAAAAAAAGGACGGGGCAGGAATTACTCCCTGCCCCGTCCCCGGATTCCCGCCGCATGGCGGGAATTTCTTTCTGGCGACTACGCCTGCTGCGCTTCAATACCGCGCATCGGCCGGCTTCTTGTCCTTGGGCCAGTCCTTGTGCTTGTTGGCAAAATCCGGGCGCGGCTGATGGCTGAAGTACTCGGCCACGTCCACGGCCTCCTGGTCGCTGAGGCCGCCCTGGCCCAGCGGGAAGTTGCCATGGAAGGCGATGGGCATGTTGCGCTTGACGAAGGCCGCTGCCGTGTAGGTGCGCGCCATGCCTGCGCCGATGTTGAAGGACTCGTCACCCCACAGCGGCGGATAGACCCACTGTCCCTTGGCATTCTTCACGCCCTCGCCCTCGCCGCCATGGCAGACCGCGCACTGGGCCGCATAGACCTTCTTGCCGTTGTCCACGTTGGGCACGATGGACTGGCTGATCTTGCCCACGCCCCGGCCTTCGACCTTGTCCTCGGGCTTGGTTTCGCGGCGCATCCAGTCGAAGTAGGCCACCATGGCCTTGATCTCGTCGGACTCCAGCGGCAGCGGCTTGCCGTTCATGGAGCGCAGGAAGCAGCCATTGATGCGATCCTCCAGCGTGATGACGCGGCCCGCGCGCGGCGCATAGCCGGGGAAGAAGGCCGAGACACCGATGTAGGGCGAACCATCGGCCACCGTGCCCGCGTTCAGGTGGCAGCTGGCGCAGTTCAGCGCATTGCCCACATTCTTGGGCAACAGGTCACGCGTCTCAATGTTCAGGCGGGCGCCGTAGACCAGTTGCCTGGCATTGGATTCGTCCAGCATGGCGGCCAGGCGCGGCGTCTCGAAGGGGCGTGCGCTTTCGCCCTTGGCATCGAGCTGCTTGCGCATGGATTGCACCTCCTTGGCATGGATCTCGCGCGCATCGGCACGGCCCCAGCTCTTGCGGGCGAAGTTGAGGATGTCGGCGATCTCCGCGTCCTTGAGCTGGGCGAAGGCCGGCATGGTCAGCGGCCGCGCATGGCTTTGCGTGACGGGCGACTTCCAGCCCGCCAGCATCAGATGGATCAGCGTGGACGGGTCCTGCGACTGCAGCGAGAAATTGCCGGCAAGCGGCGGGAACACGTCCTTCACGCCACCGCCATCGGCACGGTGGCAGTCGGCGCAGAACTGCAGATAGCCCAGGCCGCCCCGGCTGGCGTAGAGGTCGGCAGGCACGTCGGAAGACACTGCCGACGTGGCGGACGGCGCATGCCCGGAGGCCTGCGGCGCCGGATGCGGGGCGATGACCGGCCCCGGCCCCTGGGCCACCTGCATGGGCAGATCGTTCTTGCCTGCGGGCAGCGACTTCAGATAGGCGCCAATGGCCAGCAGGTCCGCATCGCTCATGTACTGCGTGCTGTGCTGCACCACGTCGACCATGTTGCCGGAGACCGTGCCGTGGCTGTTGCGCCCGGTCTTGAGCAACTGGGCGGTTTCCTCGGGTGTCCACAGATTGCGCAGGCTCAGCGCGCGCCAGTTCTCCACGGTCTCGCCGGCCAGGAAATACTCGCCCTTGCTGCCCTCGCCGGTCATGGTCTTTTCCTGGAAGCCCACGCCGCGCGGCGTATGGCAGGCGCCGCAGTGGCCCAGGCCCTGCACCAGGTAGGCACCCCGGTTCCACTGGGCAGTTTGCTGCGGTTGGGGCTGGAAGGGCGTGTCATCCAGAAACACCCAGTTCCACAGCGCCAGGCCCCAGCGCTGGTTGAAGGGAAAGCCCAGGTCGGACTCCTTGTTGGCCGCCTTCACGGGCGCCACGCCCTGCAGCAGATAGGCGTACAGGGCCTGCATGTCCTCGGCCGTCATCTTGGCGTAGGAGGGATAGGGCATGGCCGGATACAGGTTGCGGCCATCGGCTGCCACGCCCTTGCGCATGGCGCGATCGAACTGCTCGAAGCTGTATTTGCCCATGCCCGTATCGGCGTCGGGCGAGATATTTGTGGAATAGATCTTGCCGAATGGCGTCTCCAGCGCCAGCCCACCACCCATGGGCTGGGATTTATTGCCGGTGTGGCAGGCAACGCAATCACCCAGGCGTGCGATATATCGGCCACGATCGACCAGGGTTCTTTGCTCCGCCGTCAGGTCCGCTGCGTAATCGGCGGGCAGGTCATCAATGATTTGCGGCATTTGCGCATGGTCCACTGCGGGCGCCGACGCCGAAATGGCCAGTTGCCAGGCGGCGGCCGACAGCGCGGCCACGCATAGCAGGCCTTGCTTGAGCGAGAGTTTCATCGTCTTCGATCCACTGAAATGAATTATTATTGAAAGAGGCAAAAACGGATATTGACGAGATATTCAACCCAACGCCTGCAGCCATTGCAGCAAATGATCATCTCTTTGCGCAATATCTTCTTATATATACGAATTCTAGTGGTATCCACTTATTTTTTCCATGCAAGCCGACGAAAACGATAAGCCAATAGCGCATTTAACGCGGGCTTAATCAATGCAGGGAAAAAGCGCGCGCAGCCTTCTCGGGTGCGCACGAAAAAGCGGCCCGCAAGGGGCCGCTGATTTCACCGTCGGTGTATCCGTCAGTGTATCGGGTGGCGGCTCGCCCGCCGGGCTCAGGCCGCCTGGCTGCAGCGGCGCGCCGCCTGCGCCACGCTGTGCGCATCCACGCCAAAGTGGCCGCGCAACGCGGCACGCGTGTCACTTCGGCCAAAGCCGTCCGTGCCCAGGGTGAGGAATCGCCTGCCTGCGGGCAGGAAGGCGCGCACGGTCTCGGGCACGGCGCGCACATAGTCGGTGGCGGCAATCACCGGGCCCTGCGTGCCGTCCAGCAGTTGGGCGATCCAGGGCTGGCCAGGTGCCTCGCCCGCCAGCATGCGCTGCTCGCAGGCCACGCCATCGCGCGCCAGTTCGCTCCAGCTGGTCACGCTGACCACGGTAGCGGCCATGCCCTCGCTGGCCAATTGCTCGGCGGCCTTGAGCACTTCGGTGAGGATGGCACCCGATCCCAGCAAGGTGACATGCTGCGTGGCACGGCCCGCATCGCCAAAGCGGCCGAACACATAGCCGCCGCGCAGCACGCCTTCGGCCGCGCCCGGTGGCAGGTCGGGCTGGGCGTAGTTCTCGTTCATCAGGGTGATGTAGTAGAAAACGTCGCGCTGCTCGACCAGCATCTCGCGCATGCCGGCGTCCAGGATCACGGCCAGTTCGCCCGCATGCGCGGGGTCCCAGGCCTTGCAGTTGGGAATGGTGGCCGCCACCAGATGGCTGGAGCCGTCCTGGTGCTGCAGGCCTTCTCCGCCCAGCGTGGTGCGGCCCGAGGTGGCGCCCAGCAAAAAGCCGCGCGCCCGCTGGTCGGCCGCCGCCCAGATGGCGTCGCCCACGCGCTGGAAGCCGAACATGGAGTAGTAGATGTAGAACGGCAGCATGGCCAGGCCGTGCACGCTGTAGCTGGTGGCCGCGGCCGTCCAGCTGGCGATGGCGCCGGCCTCGCTGATGCCCTCCTCCAGGATCTGGCCGTCCAGCGCCTCGCGGTAGGACAGCACCGAGCCGATGTCCTCGGGCGCGTAGCGCTGCCCCAGGCTGCTGTAGATGCCCACCTGCTTGAACAGGTTGGCCATGCCGAAGGTGCGCGCCTCGTCGGCCACGATGGGCACGATGCGCGGACCCAGCTGCTCGTCCTTGAGCAGGCCGCCCAGCATGCGCACGAAGGCCATGGTGGTGCTCATCTCCTTGCCGGCAGGCGCCAGCGCGAACTGCGCGTACTGGTCCAGCGCTGGAACGGGCACGCGGTCGCACACCGTTTCACGGCGCGGCAGTGCGCCGCCCAGGGCCGTGCGGCGATCGCGCAGGTACTGCATCTCGGCGCTGTCATCGGCAGGTTTATGGAAGGCCAGGCCCTTGGCCTGCTCGTCACTGAGCGGCAGGTTGAAGCGGTTGCGGAACTCGATCAGGTCGGACTCGTCCAGCTTCTTCTGGCTGTGCGTGGTCATCTTGCCCTGCCCGGCCGATCCCATGCCGTAGCCCTTCTTGGTATGGGCAAGGATCACCGTGGGCTGGCCGCGATGGGCGGCAGCCGCTGCATAGGCCGCATGGATCTTCACCAGGTCATGGCCGCCGCGCTTCAAGCGGTCGATCTGCTCGTCCGTCAGACCCTGGGCCAGGGCGGCAAGCTCGGGGTTCTGTCCAAAGAAATGCTCGCGGTTGTAGCGTCCGTCCTTGGCAGCGAAGGTCTGCATCTGCCCGTCCACCGTGCCGCCCAGCGTGCGTGCCAGGGTGCCGGTGAGGTCACGCGCGAACAACCCGTCCCAGTCGCTGCCCCACAGCAGCTTGACCACGTTCCAGCCCGCGCCCGCGAACAGCCGCTCCAGTTCATCGACGATGCGGCCGTTGCCGCGCACCGGGCCGTCCAGCCGCTGCAGATTGCAGTTGACCACCCAGACCAGGTTGTCCAGCCCCTCGCGCGCGGCCAGCGTGAGGGCGCTCATGCTTTCGGGCTCGTCCATCTCGCCGTCGCCGAACACGCCCCAGACCTTGCGCTGCTGGCAGTCCAGCAGGCGGCGGTGCGTGAGATAGCGCATGAAGCGCGCGTGGTAGATGCTGCTGATGGGGCCAATGCCCATGGAGCCCGTCGGGAACTGCCAGAAATCGGGCATCAGCCAGGGATGGGGATAGCTGGACAGGCCCTGCGCGCCTGCAGCCGGCGCGCTGATCTCCTGGCGGTAGTGCTGCAGGTCCTGCTCGGTCAGCCGCCCTTCCAGAAAGGCTCGCGCATACACGCCGGGCGCGCTGTGCGGCTGGAAAAACACCAGGTCGCCCCGGTGCTGGCCCGGCGCAAGTCCCTCCCGCGCATGGAAGAAATGGTTGAACCCGGTCTCGAACAGGTCGGCCGCGCTGGCATAGCTGGCGATATGGCCGCCCAGCTCGCCATAGGCCTGGTTGGCGCGCACCACCATGGCCAGCGCGTTCCAGCGCATGATGGACGCCAGCCGCTCCTCGATGGCCAGGTCGCCCGGAAACACCGGCTGCTGCTGCGCCGCCACGCTGTTCACATAGGGCGTGTTCAGGTCGGGCTGCCAGCCCAGGCGCTGCTCGCGCGCCATGCGCGCCAGCTCTTCGAGCACGAAGCGCGCGCGCTGCGGGCCTTCGGCGGCGACCAGGGCCGCGAAGGCCTCCCGCCATTCGGTGGTTTCCTGGGGATCGGTATCGATATCGGCCAGCGCGGCCAGCGGCGTGGGTGCGTTCATGACCGCCACTTTAGGACTGGCAGGCCGGCATGAGCAGCCGTTCATGGATAAGGAAAACGCCATATTCCAGCATTTCATGCCGGTATCTACATAAAATCCGGCACATGAAACTGGACACCATCGACTTGCGCATTCTGGCCGAGCTACAAACGGACGGCTCGCTGTCCAACGTGGAGCTGGCGCGGCGCGTGCACCTGTCGCCCTCGCCCTGCCTGGCGCGCGTCAAGGCGCTGGAGAAGGCCGGCGTGATCGCGCGCTATGTGGCGCTGGCCAATGCGTCGGCGCTGGGGCTGGGGCTGAACGTGTTCATCAACATCAGCCTCAGGTCGCAGGCCAAGGAATCGCTGGCCGACTTCGAGCGCCGCATTGCCGAACACGACGAAGTCATGGAGTGCTACCTGATGAGCGGCGACGCAGACTACCTCATCCGCGTGGCGCTGGCCGACATAGGCGCACTGGAGCGCTTCATCGTGGAGCAGCTCACGCCCATTCCCGGCATAGAGAAGATCCGCTCCAGCTTCACGCTCAAGCAGGTGCGCTACAAGACCGCCCTGCCACTGCCTGCGGCGGGATGATTCCGGGCCCGCCTCAGCCCGCAGGCCTGGCCATCTCGCCGGTGGCGATGCGGCGGCGCAGCTCGCCCAGCACGGCCTTGAGGCGGCGCTCGTTGTCCAGGCCCATGCGCACCAGCATCTTCTGGCCGCTGGACAGGGCCTGCAGCTCGGGGTCGGCGTATTCGTAGCGCACCCAGGGCTGGACGGAGGGCACCTCGCCCTCCACCTTGGTCAGCCGTACCTGCACCGGGCCCGCGGGCTCGGGCGCGGCGCGCAGGTGGTCTATGACGGCAATGAGGCGATCGTTGAAATAGCGGCTGGGATAGCCCAGGTCTTCATAGGCGGTCTGGAACAGGGGGTACAGCCGGGCATAGAGCTTGACGGCCCCGTCCATGGGAATGGACTCGGCAAAGGTCACGAACGCCTTGTAGCGTGCGGCGTTGGCGGGGACGATGGCCTGCGCCTCACCCGCCTCTGCCGCGCCCTCCACCGTGAAACGCTGAGGCGCCGGGTGCACGGGCCAAAGCCGTGCAGGGGCCTGTGAGCGGGTCAGGTTGTCCACGGTGGCCACGGCGCGGCGCACAAAGCCGTCCATCTGCAGAAAGCTGCCTGCCTTGTCACGGCCCAGCAGGCCATTCAGGGCCTGGGTGACATGGGCGTCGGAGTCCTGCAGCGCAGGCAGGCCAGGCGCGGGGGGCTCCAGCGTATCGACAGGGTTCTGGGGCTCGGTCAGCTCGGGCGCGGGGACGGGTTCAGGTTCGGAGGGCTGGGTGGACTGGGCGGGCGCCTGCGCCACTTCCGACGGCGCCTCGGGCACGGCGGCGGGACGCCACCAGTACCACCAGGCCGCGCCCCCCAGGGCGGCAGCCGCCAGCACCGCTGCGGCGATGCCGAAAGCCGATGGGCCGGAGGATCTGGCGCGGGGGCGGAAGTCTTGGAGGTCGCGTTCTGGCATGGATGGGTCCTTTGGCTTGGGCAGGGGGCTGGCAGCACAGCTGCCGCAGGACGTGCGACAGGAAAGCGCAACCAGGGTTCCCCGGCTTTCCTGACACCGGCCCCTGTCTTGCGTTTATAAGCCGCCCGGCTGCCTGCACAGGCCATCGAGCCCACCAGGCAACAAGGCGTTACCCGGCTTACGCGGCCAGCCTGCGCACAAGAAGGGGGTAGTGCAGCCGGCTCAGCCCTGCGTGCCCAGATCCTGGAGCCAGGCCATGGCGGCCTGCAGCTCGTCGGGGCGGATCTCATGCATGCTCGGGTATTCGTGATAGCTCAGTTGCAGCGGCAGGCGCTGCACGTGGCTGCGAATGGCGTGGGCGCTGGTCAGCGGAATGACGTTGTCGTAGGTGCCATGGCTGACCCAGAGCGATTTGCCGTCAAAGGCCGCGTCAGGGGCCTGGTGCGGCAAGGCCTCTGGCAGCAGGCGGCTGTGCCAGCACATGGCGGCGCGCAGCAGCGCGGGCTGGGTCAGCAGCAGGCTGAGCGCCATGATGCCGCCCTGGCTGAAGCCGCCCGCCACGGTTCGCTGGGCAGGGATGTCCAGCCGCGCGCCAGCCTGCTGCACGGTCTGGGCCACCAGGGCGCGGCTATGCTCTTCCTGCGATGCGTGGATGTGGCGCGTGCCGTTGGCATCCACCGTGAACTGGAACCAGGCATGGGCGCCGGGCCCCATGGAAAACGGAGCGCGCAGGCTGAGCACGTGGAACTGCGGCGGCACGAACGATGCGAGGCCGAACAGGTCCTGCTCATTGCTGCCAACGCCATGCATGAGCACCAGCAGCCAGGGCTGTTGCCCGGGTGCGGGTTGTGCGGGGCGCTCCAGCGCCACCAGGGGCAGGTCGATCATCACGGACTCCTTGGCTTTTTAAGCGATTTCCGGGACCGGGGTGGTCCCGGGCAACGCGCCATTGTGGCGCCTCGCCAAGTCCGTGGCGGCAGGAGGTTATGCCGCCTGCGCGTCCTCGAAGGCCATCGCATCCATGGCCAGGATGGAGTACATGACTTCGCGGCTCAGATACCGGGGCCGCGCCGTGGCGCCAGCCGCACCCAGGGCGAAGTACAGCGGCATGAAGTGCTCTTCGCTGGGGTGGGCGCGCCGGGCCGAGGGAGCGCGTGAGCGATAGTCCAGCAGCGCGGGCAGGTCCTGCGCCTGCAGGCGCGATTCGATCCAGCGGCTGAAGTCCTGCACGTAGGGCGAAGAGGCGCTGGAGCCGCCGACGGCATGGTCGTCCTGCAGGCCATCCTGGCTGCGCAGGGCCTGCACGGCGTCGTCCACCCGCACCGTGGCCTCGCCCGTGCCGCCCCGGAATTCGCCCAGATTGTGCGTCATGCTGCCGGAGCCGACGATGAGCACGCCCTCATCGCGCAGCCCCGCCAGGGCCGCGCCCAGCGCATGGGTTTCGGCCGGCCCGGCCGAGGCGGGAAGGGACAGCTGGACCACGGGCAGGTCGGCATCGGGCAGCAAGTGCATCAGCGGCACCCAGGCGCCATGGTCGAAGGGCCGCTGCGCGTTGGCACTGGCGGCAATGCCTGCGGCCTGCAGGCGCTCCATGACTTCCCGTGCCAGTTGCGGGGCGCCGGTGGCCGGGTACTGCAGTTCGTAGAGCGCGGGCGGAAAGCCGCCAAAGTCGTGCCAGGTGGAGGGCCTGGCCCCGGTCATGACTTCCACGCCGCGCGACATCCAGTGCGGCGACATGACGACCACGCCGCGCAGCGGGCCGTGGGCCTGGCGCAGCGCCCTGCCCCATTGCGCGAGCACGGGGCCGGTTTCACCCGGCTCCAGCGCGAACATGGGCGAGCCGTGGGAGACATAGAGCACGGGCAGCCGGGCATCGGCAGCGGAGGAAACCCGGGAAGAGTGGGGAGCGTGGGAGTCTTGCATTCCCCTAATGTAGGGACGCCCGGGCGCCGCGCCAAGCCGCCAGCGGCAGCACACATTGTTGCGCTGGCCGGGTCAATCCGGATCAATCGTCGCGCGGGCGCCCGCGCAGGGCCTTGGTGGCGCCGTGCCGGCTCTTGCTTTCCAGGCGGCGCCGCTGTGATCCCAGCGTGGGCCGGGTGGCACGGCGCAGGATGGGCTCGGGATAGGCCGCGGCCACCAGCACGTTGAGCCGCTGCAGCGCGGCGCGCAGGTTCTGCTCCTGCGTGCGGTGTTGCTGTGCCTTGATGACGACTACGCCCTCGTTGGTGATGCGGCCGTCGCGCAGGGCCAGCAGGCGCTGCTGCACGGCCTCGGGCAGGCGCGAGGCACGCACGTCAAAGCGCAGGTGCACGGCGCTGGAGACCTTGTTCACGTTCTGGCCGCCCGCGCCCTGAGCGCGCATGGCGGTCCACTGCACCTCGTGCAGCTCGATGGGCCGCATGCGCTCAGGCATCCAGCGCGGCGGTCAATGCCGCCACAAAGGCATCGGGCCGCTCATGCATGACCCAGTGGCCCGCGCCAGCCACCAGGGCCAGGCCCCGGAAGTCGCGCGCATGGCGTGCAAAAGCCTGCGCCAGCTCCTGCATCATCGGGCCCGGGTAGAGCGCGTCGTGCTCGCCATAGATGGCCCATACGGGGCCGTCCACGGCCTGCAGGGCACGCGCCAGCACGTCGGTGTGCGAGAGGCGGCGGCGCGCAAGGCGGTCACGCTCCACGTTCAGCACATGCAGGGCCAGGGTGTCTTCGTCGATGAGGCCGGCGTCATGCAGCATCAGCGCCTGCAGGTTGTAGCGGTGGGCCACGGCCTGCGCCTCGGGCGTGGCCAGGTGGCGCCAGCCCTTGAGCCGCACGGCCAGGCCCTTGCCCACGCCCATGCCGGGCGCCCCGGCCAGCACCAGGCGCCGGGCCAGCGTGCCATCGGCGGCGGCCAGCATGCCGGCCGTCATGCCGCCAAAAGAGAATCCGACCAGATCACACAGCGGGGCGGCGGTCGCGCGGCCATCGGCCAGCAGCTGCCGCAGGCCCTGGCGCAGCGGCTCGACCAGGGTGTCGGCATCCTGGCCGCCCGGCACCCCATCGGAATCGCCAAAGCCTGGCAGGTCAGGTATCCACAGCTGGCGCCCCTGGGCCAGCAGCGCGTCCATGCAGCGCAGCCAGTGGGTCCAGCTGCCGCTGCCGCCGTGCAGCATGACGATGGGCAGCGCGCCCGTACGGGGCTCGCCCCAGACATGCCAGACCATGCGGCCGTCTTCGGGCTGCGCCGCGGAAAGCGGCGTGGTCAGGCGCCGCGCCCGGGCGCGCAGGCGCTCTATGGCGGCAGGCGTGTTCACCACTGGGCGACAGCGTCAATGGCCAGGCCATAGCCGGCCACGCCAAAGCCGCACATCACGGCGCGCGCGGCGGCCGACAGGTAGGAGTGGTGGCGGAAGCTCTCGCGCGCATGCACATTGCTGATGTGCAGCTCCACCAGCGGCACGCCCGTGCCCTTGACGGCATCCAGCAGGGCCACGCTGGTGTGGGTGTAGGCGGCGGCGTTGAAGATCAGGCCGGCCAGGCGGCCTTCGGCGTGCATGCGGCCGGCTTCGTGTATCCAGTCCACCAGTTCGCCTTCGTGGTTGCTCTGGCGGAACTCCAGCCCCAGCCCGTAGCGCGCGCAGGCGGCTTCGCACAGCGCACGCACATCGGCCAGGGTCTGGGATCCATAGATGGCGGGTTCACGCAGGCCCAGCAGGTTCAGGTTCGGGCCATTGAGGACATAGACGGTTTTCACGGCGGGGACACTCCAGGTTTCCAACGGGCTGGATTATGCGGGCCATCCCCGGCCCGGCCACAGCGCAGGCACCACGTAAAAAGCCGCCCCTAAGGGCGGCACGAGTCGATTCAGCTCAGTTCAGTTCAACGGCGCCAGTGACCATGCCCGTGGCCATGACCATGACCATGGCGGTATTCGCCACGGTAGCCGCCGCGATAGCCGTATCCGTATCCATAGCCGGGCACGACCACGACGGGCGGCGCGCGGTAGACGGCGCGCGGCGCGTAGTAGACCGGCGGCGGGGGCGCGTAGTAGATGGGCTGGGGCGGTGCCACATAGACGGGGGCAGGCGCGACATAGACGGGCGGGCCATACATGCCCGGCGAATTCAGGCTGATGGACCATTGCACATCGCCCCGGGCCTGGGCGGCGCCCGAAGCCATGAGGGCGGCCAGGGCCAGGCCGGCTGCTGCTGCTTTTGCAACCCACGGGGAAGCTGTCGTTGTCATGGTGTCTCTCCTCGAAGTTGGACAGGCGTGGCAGGCATTGCCGCTGGTGCCGCCTTCCCGCACTTTGGCACAGGGGGACGGCATACGCCCTGCATTCTCAACGCGCGAGAGGGGTCAACGGATGGCAGGCTTTCCTACAAGTTTGTTTCCAAATGCCTCAAGCCTTGTCTGGCGCGGCTGTCCGAAAGCCGTCCGGAGCGGGTCGGCAGGCGGGCGCCTACAATGCTGCGATGAGCTCTGCTGACGCCTCCCCCATCTCCAAAGATCCGGTCAAACCGAGTAACTTTCTGCGCCAAATCATCGAGGCCGACCTGGCCAACGGTACCCACGCCCAGCGCCGCTGGGGTGGAAGCCCCGGTGATGGCGACCACCACAACCAGGGCCAGGTGGACGTGGCGAAGATCCGCACACGCTTCCCGCCCGAGCCCAACGGCTACCTGCATGTGGGGCACGCCAAGGCCATCTGCCTGAACTTCGGCCTGGCGCGCGACTACGAGGGTGCCTGCCACCTGCGTTTCGACGACACCAACCCCGAGAAGGAAGACCAGGAGTACGTGGACGGCATCATCGATGCCGTCCATTGGCTGGGCTTCGGCTGGAAGGAAGCCGACGGTCACGAGAACCTGTACTTCGCCAGCAACTACTTCGACTTCATGTACCGCGCAGCCGAGTACCTGATCGAGCAGGGTCTGGCCTATGTGGACGAGCAAAGCGCCGACGACATGAAGGCCAACCGTGGCGATTTCTCGCGCCCCGGCGTGGACAGCCCGTTCCGCAGCCGCACGGTGGCCGAGAACCTGGCGCGCTTTCGCGAAATGCGCGACGGCAAGCTGCCCGATGGCGCTGCCGTGCTGCGCGCAAAGATCGACATGGCATCGCCCAACATCAACCTGCGCGACCCGGCCATCTACCGCGTGCGCCATGCCGAGCACCACAACACCGGCAACCAGTGGTGCATCTACCCGATGTACACCTTCGCCCATCCCATCGAGGACGCGCTGGAGCACATCACCCACAGCATCTGCACGCTGGAGTTCGAGGACCAGCGCCCGTTCTACGACTGGCTGCTGGACCATCTGCGCGAAGGCGGCCTGATCGCCGCGCCGCAGCCGCGCCAGTACGAGTTCTCGCGCCTGCACCTGACCTATGTGATCACCAGCAAGCGCAAGCTCAAGCACCTGGTGGACAACGGCATCGTCAGCGGCTGGGACGATCCGCGCATGCCCACCATCGTCGGCCTGCGCCGCCGCGGCTACACGCCCCAGAGCATCCAGGCCTTTTGCGAGCGCATCGGCGTGACCAAGGACTACGCCTGGATCGACTACTCCACGCTGGAAGGCTGCCTGCGCGAGGACCTGGAGAACCAGGCCCATCGCGGCATGGTGGCCCTGGACCCGCTCAAGCTGGAGCTGACCAACTGGGCCGAGGTCTTCGGCAGTGCCGAGCACCTGGAAGCCTGCGAGCTGCCCGCCCTGCCCCACGCCGCCGAAGGCCAGCAGGTGCCGGTGCGCCGCTTCACGCTGGGCCGCGAGGTGTGGATCGAGCGCGAGGACTTCGCCGAAGTGCCTCCCAAGGGCTACAAGCGCCTGTTCCCGGGCAACAAGGTGCGCCTGAAGGGCGGCTACGTGATCGAGTGCACGGGCTGCGAGAAGGATGCCGAGGGCAACGTCACCAAGGTGCTGGCCACCGTGGTGCCCGACACCAAGAGCGGCACGCCGGGTGCGGACAGCGTCAAGGTCAAGGCCGCCATCACCTGGGTGGGCGTGGCCGACGGCGTGCAGGCCGAGGTGCGCCTGTACGACCGCCTGTTCACCGACCCGCAGCCCGATGCGGGCGGCAAGGACTTCCTGGCGCTGCTCAACCCGGACAGCCTCAAGGTGGTGACTGCCTATGTGGAGCCTTCTCTGGCCAACGCGCAGCCTGACGACAAGTTCCAGTTCGAACGCTTCGGCTACTTCGTGGCAGACCGCAAGGACCATGCACCGGGCAAGCCCGTGTTCAACCGCGCAACGGGTCTCAAGGACTCCTGGGGCAAGTAGGCGCATGGCCCGCTGACGGGCACCTGCACCGCTCCTCCCGGAAGATGGCCCACCATCCTGCTTTGCAGGGGTGGGCCATCGCACATCGGCGCTTTTGCAGGGACCATGGCCTCAGCACAATGCCAGGCCATGAACCAAGTCTTGCCACAGGCGGCTTCCGCCGCCAAGTTCGACACCTCGCGCGCGGCCGAGTACGAGACGCAAAGCCGCATCGCCCTGGCCGGCTACGACGCCTGCCACGAGCTGGCCGCCTGCCTGCTGGCCGCCAGCCTGGATGCCGGCCCGAAGTCGGTGCTGATTGGCGGCGCCGGCGGCACGGGCCAGGAGATCCTGACCACGGCGCGGCTCAGGCCGCAGTGGACGTTCACGGCTGCCGACCCCTCGGCCCCCATGCTGGACCAGACCATGGACCGCATCGCGGCCGCCGGCCTGGCGGACCGGGTGCGGGCAGCACCCTGTGCGGCGGAGGATCTGCCCGCCGGCACGGTGTTCGACGCGGCCACGCTGATCGGCGTGCTGCACCACATTCCTGACGATGCGGACAAGCTGCGGCTGCTGCAGGCCCTGTCGGCGCGGCTGGCGCCGGGGGCGCCCTTCATCCTGGCCTGCAACCGCCACCGCTATGACAGCGAGCCGCTGTTCCTTGAAGCCTGGGCCATGCGCTGGCGCATGGCGGGCGTGGACGAGGCCGCCGTCCATGCGAAACTCGGCAAGATCCTGCAGGGCGCGGGTCCACCGGCCTCGGAGGAGGTGGTGGAGCAGATGCTGGCCCAGGCCGGTTTCGTGCAGCCCAAGCGCTTTTTCTCCAGCCTGTTCTGGTGCGCCTGGATTGCCTTCAAGGCCTGACCACGGAACCACTCAGCCGCTGAAACACCAGAACGCCCGGCGCCGGTTGACCCGTCCCTTTCACTCTTTTCCCTTTGATTTGCCTTTCAGCATGAACTTCTCCGCACGCCTTCAGCAACTGCCCACCGTCACCCACCTCGCCGCGCTGCAGTTGGCCGACGCCCAAGGCCAGGTCGTGGCCACCATCGAGAACAAGCCCGGCCAGACCGGCTCGCTGGCCGTGTACCACGCGCTGGCCGCGCTGTACGGCGGCAGCATCACGCCGGCCGCCGCCGAGCTGGGCCTGGAGTGGTATGCCGAGCACACGCAGGACGCCATCGCCTTCCCCGGCAAGCACCCCAACATCGACCGCCTGCTGGCCTGGTCCAGGGGTGCCGAGAGCTACCAGGCCCGCCTGATCGCGGCTTGATCGTGGCCTGAGCGCGGCTGGAGCGCGGCCTGATTCAGCCTGGGTAAACACCGCGTCACAGAAGTTGCGCGGACTGGGGGCATCGGCTGACACGCCGGTGTCAACGCAGCGCGCACTTTGGCGTTCAAATGACATGTGCCTTGCCGCTGCGGCGCGCAAGGCGTTCCTGCCCAGGAGAACGCAATGCTGCAATCCGCCGTGCCCACAGCACGCACCACGGCCCGCTCAACTTCCCACGCTGGCGCCCTGCGCCTGAGCGTGCTGGGCCTGGCCGCCGCCCTGGCGCTCAGCGCCTGCAACGAATCCCAGGACAAGCCCCCGCAGGCCGCCAGCGCGCCGCTGCCGCCTGCCACCGAAAGCGCCCAGCCCGTCGCCACGCCCGTGGCCTATGTGCCGCCTTCGGCCGAGACGCTCTATCAGATGGTGGCGCCCATTGCGCTGTACCCCGACAAGCTCGTGGCCCAGGTGCTGGCCGCCTCCACCTATCCCGACCAGGTCGGCGCCGCCGAGGTGTGGATGGGGCAGAACCCCGGCCTCAAGCCCGAGGAACTGCAAAACGCCGTCAACAGCCAGGACTGGGACCCTTCGGTCAAGTCGCTGGCGCAGTTTCCCAATGTGCTGGCGCAGCTGTCATCCAACATTCCCTGGACCACGGCCCTGGGCAAGGCCTACTACAACGATCCGGCCGATGTGATGAACGCCATCCAGGTGATGCGCCAGCGCGCCTACAAGGCCGGCACGCTCAAGGACTCCAGCCGGCTCAAGGTGGCCGTGGCCACGGCCGATGCCCCGCCCCCCGTGCCCCAGCCCGCACCGCAGGCCGTGGGCGAGCCGCTGTCATCCATGCTGCCCGTGCCGGTGATCGACACGCCGCCGCAATTCATCGAGATCGCACCTGCCCAGCCTGACACCGTCTATGTGCCGCAGTACGACCCGGGTGTGGTCTATGGCGAGCCCGTGCCCATGTACGGCGGATACCGCCCCATCGTGGCGCCGCAACCCGTATACGTGGGCAGTTCGGCCGCGCCCGTGGTGGCGGGGCTGATCGGCTTCGGCGCAGGCGTGATCCTGGCCGAGTCCGTGGACCGCCGCCCCTGGGGCTGGAACTCCTGGGGCATGCGCTGGGGCGAGCCCGGCTACCGCTGGCACCGCAACGAACCGCCGCCACCGCCCTCGCGCCGCCCGGCCGTGATCTACAACAACAACACCTACGTCTCGCGCTCGACCACGGTGGTGCAGAACATCCACAACACGCACATCAACAACGTTGGCAACGTCACCCACATCGCGAACAACCCGCACTTCGAGCCGCGCCGCCCTGACTTCCCGCAGCAAGGCGGTGATCCTCGCTCGGGCGACCCGCGCTCTGGCGACCCACGCTCTGGTGACCCACGTTCAGGCGGCATGGCAGCCGCGGCCCTGGCCGGTGCCGCAGGCATGGCCGGCGCCGCCGCAGCAGCGCACTCCGGCATGCCCCAACGCCTGGGCCTGAGGCCGCCGCAGGGCGGCCCGCCCCCGTCCGCCCAAGGCATGGTGCCGCCCGGCGGCACCCAGGGATTTGCCCGGCACGATGGCGCCGATCGCGGACGCCCGGGCCTCAGGCCTGATGACCGGCCCCAGGCCTCATTGCAGCCCCGGATGAACCCGGTGCCGGCCTCGCAGCCGGGCCAGTTCGGCAAGTGGCCACAGTCCCCTCAGTCTGCGCAATCGACCCCCTCATCCGCATCGGGTGCCGTGCAGCGACCCGCCCCAGCACTGCCTGCGGCAGCCATGCAGGGTGACAGGGGCCGCGACTCCCGCGTGCCTTCCTGGTCTTCCGCAGCCACGCAGCAGGGCATGAGGCCACAGGACCGGCAGATCGGCCAGGACAGGCAGGACCGTGACCGCTCCATGGCCGATGCAACGCGCCAGCGCCAGCAGCAACAGCAGCAAATGGAGACGCAGGCCGCCCGCCTTCGCGGCGAGGAACAGGCGCGCCAGCAACAGCAGCGCCAGGCCCAGATGCAGGCCCATGCGCAGATGCGGGATCAGGCGCGTGACCAGGCCCAGGCCCAGGTTCAGGCGCAAGCGCAGGCACGCCAGCAGGCCGAGCGCGATCGCCAGGCCTTGCAGCAGCGCTCCCAGGACCAGGCGCGCCAGCAGCAAATGCAGCAGCAGCAGCAGCAACAACAGCAGCAGGCACGCGCACAGGAGCAGATGCAGGCCAGGATGCAGGCCCAGCAGCAGGCGCAAAGACAGGCCCAGATGCAGGAGCGGCAGGCGCAGCAGCAAAGACAGCAGCAGTTCGAGGCTGCCCAGCAGCAACGCATGCAGGCCCAGCAAGCACAGCAGGCCCAGGCACAGGCGCGTGCCCAGCAGCAGCAGGCCCGCGCGCAGCAGGAGCAACGCCAGCAGCAGCAGCGCATGGCCAACGCGGCCCGCCCACAGGAGCGGCGCGGCGGGCGCGACGAGCGCCGGGACCGTTGAGCGGCCCGCGAGCGCATTTGAATGCCATGGCGTCATGGCGTTGAGGCGATGGCAAGCTGGCGCGCTGGCATGGCGGACAATGGGGCGCTCGACCACAGCTCCCCGCTTCCCTCATGCAGATACCGACGACGAATTCCCGCTCCCGCCGACTGTTTGTGCAATCCCTGTGCGCCTCGGGCGCGGGCCTGATCGTTCCCGCCTGGGCCGCCAAGGCCGCAGCCCCATCCATCGAATCCCCCTGGCCCCATGACAGCCGCGTGCCCGGTGGCGTGGCCCGCCTGTCGCTGGGACCATCGGCCCAGCGGCCCCAGGTGCTGGCCGGCGACGTGCCCGTGCTGGTGGTGGGCGACATGATCGAATGGACGGCCGTGGTCGGCATTGCGCTGTCGGTGGCGCCCGGCACGCATGGCGTGACGGTGAAGGGCGAAGGCGCACCGCGCACCCTGCCCTACGAAGTGCGCGACAAGAAATACACCGAGCAGCGCCTGAAGGTCTCGCCCAAGACCGTGGACCTGTCACCCGAGGACGATGCCCGCTACCAGCGTGAACGCGCCCACCAGCAGACCATCATGGCGCTGTTCACCGAGCCGCCTGCACGCCCTGGCGACCTGCGCATGCGCCAGCCCGTACCGGGCCGCCGCAGCAGCAGCTTCGGCCTGCGCCGCGTGTTCAACGGCCAGCCGCGCAATCCGCACAGCGGCATGGACATCGCGGCAGCCACGGGCACCAACGTCGTCGCGCCGCTGCCGGGCAAGGTGGTGGATGTGGGCGACTATTTCTTCAACGGCGGCACCGTGTGGCTGGACCACGGCGGCGGCCTGCTGAGCATGTACTGCCATCTGAGCAGCGTGCAGTGCAAGCTGGGCGATCAGCTGGACACGGGAGACGCCTTCTGCAAGGTCGGCGCCACGGGCCGTGTCACCGGCCCGCACCTGCACTGGGGCGTGATGCTCAACCGCACCATGGTGGACCCGGCGCTGTTCCTGGTGGCCTGAACGGGGCCGGCGCCCGCCGGCTTCAGTGGTCGGCCGAGGGAATGGTGTTGTGCGGCGCCACGGGCGTGGGCACGGCGACGGATTCGCGGTCCTGCGCCAGGTAGCGCGACACCAGTTCGAAGAAGCTGTCGTAGAAGCCGCTCTTGGCAATCGTCTCGCTGCCCACCTTGACCATGGAGTCGCTGCCCGAGGAGAACGGCAGCGACACCGACCCCAGCGCACCCACGCCCAGGCTGGCCGAGTTGGCGCTCTTCTTCAAGGTATAGCGGTCCTGCAGCGCCGTGACAAAGCCGATGCTGACCTGGCCGTCGGCGGTCTCCGGCACGCAGACCACGCGGATGTTCATCTGCAGGTTCAGTTCGGGGTCGGGCTGGAAGCTCTTGCTGCCTTCAATGAGTTCGGCCGTGCGCGCCATGGCGATGTAGCCCTGGCTCAGCAGTGCGCGGCGCGCGGCCTCGCAGGTCTGGGCCGGCGAGGCATCGAACATTCGCGAGAAGGTCTCGGTGGAGCCGAAGCTCTCCTGCACGGGCACATGCTGGGGAATGGTCGAGCCGCAGCCCGCAAGCATTGCAATGATGGCCAAAGCTCCCGCGTAGCGCATGCCACGCACCCTGTTTGCTGCACTCCAACGTCGATACACGAACCTGCTCCTTGCTCCGGCGCCGCAGCCTGCGGATGGCATGGCGGCTGGCCGCCTATTCTCACCCGAGCGCCATGCATCGGCCGCCAACTTTGCTGCAATCGGTTTTCTTCCTGCATCAAATTGATGCAAACGAATGTGAATAGCGCCCCGTTCTGACAGGCGGCGCGGCACATCTGCGTTATCGTGCCCGGATTCGCCCAAGGCCGGTGCGGGCCTGCGCCGCGCCAACAGGCCGTCAAAGCCCGCCGCGCCTGTGTCAGCGTCTGACCCAATCAACCAAGGAATACAAACATGAAGCCAAGCTGGACCTGGTGCCTGCCCGTGATCGTTACCATGGGGCTCGGCGCCTGCAGCCATATCGACAAGGGCGGCAATGCCGAAGAAGGTGCCAAGACCCAGGCGTCGGCCCCTGCCGGCCCGCCCGGTGATGCCCGATCGCTGACCGCCTACCACTGGAATCTTCGCCAGGCCTTCACGCCCCAGGGCACCGAAGACCAGAGCTGGTTCCTGACCGCCTCCTCGCGCAAGCGGCCCCTGCAACTGGAATTTGCCGACCAGCGCCTGGCCGTCAAGAATCTGTGCAACGTGGTGACCACGGGTTACCGCACCGAAGGCAACCGCATCGCCACGCAACGCGCCGCCAGCACGCTGATGGCCTGCGATGACGACCAACTGATGGCGCTGGAGCAAAAGGTGGCCCGCATCCTGCCCACGGCCAAGCAATGGTCCGTGCAACTGGGCGAAGGCAAGCAGCCTGCGCGCCTGACGCTCACCTTCATCGACGGCACGCGCTGGCAGTTCGACGGCTCGCCCACGGCCCAGACCCAGTACGGCAGCGCCGGCGAGCGCATCTTCCTGGAGGTGGCCCCCCAGCGCACGGCCTGCAATCACCCGCTGATCAAGGACTTCCAGTGCCTGCGCGTGCGCGAGATCCGCTACGGCGACAACGGCGTGAAGACCTCCACCGGCGAGTGGGAGAACTTCTACAGCGAGATCGAGGGCTACAAGCACGAGCCCGGCATCCGCAACGTGCTGCGCATCCAGCGCCACAAGCGCCAGAACGTGCCCGCCGATGCCTCGGCCTACGCGTATGTGCTGGACATGGTGGTCGAGAGCGAGCGCGTGGGCCGCTGACCCGCTGCAGCGTCTCGGCAAGTCCAGATCAAGGCCTGCATTGCGCAGGCCTTTTTCCTTGCAGGCTCACAGCACCGGGCTCAGCATCGCCAGCAGGTTGTTCCAGATGCGGCGCCCCCAGGGCCAGGCGTGGACCTGGGCGGCGGTGATGCGGTCGGACTGGCGGATGTAGTCGCCCTGGCGCTGGCGGATGGCGCGGGTCACGGCCTCGTCCTGCAGCAGCACGTTGTTCTCGAAGTTGAGGTCGAAGCTGCGCAGGTCCAGGTTGGTGGAGCCCACAAGGGCCACCTGCCCGTCCACGCACAGGGTCTTGGCATGCAGCAGGCCGGGGCGGAATTCATGGACGATGACGCCGGCCCGCAGCAGGTAGCGGTAGGTGCTGCGGCTGGCCGCGCCCACGATCCAGGAATCGTTGCGTGCCGGCAGGATGAGCGTGACCTGAACGCCGCGCCAGGCGGCGGCGCACAGGGCCTCCAGCACCGTGGCGTCGGGGATGAAATAGGGCGTGGAGATCACCACTTCGTGCCGCGCGCTGGCCAGCAGGGTGGACACCAGCTGCGAGGTGGAGCGCGGCCGCTCGGCCGGGCCTTCGGCAATGACGACGGCGGCAAAGCCTTCGGCGGGCATGTCGGCCGGCCCTGTTTCGGGTTCGGCGGCCAGGGGCATGGACAGTCCATGGTCCGCGCTGCGCGCCTGCGCCCAGTCGCTGGCAAAGACCTGCTGCATCTGCGCCACCACCGGGCCTTGCAGGCGCAGCATGATATCGACCCAGGGCGCGTAGCGGGCCTTCACGGCGAAGGCCTCGTCCGCGCAGTTCTGGCTGCCGCAATAGGTGATGACGCCATCGATCACGGTGATCTTGCGGTGGTTGCGCAGGTCCAGCCGGCTGGTGAACATCACCCTGAACGGATGGCTGGCCGGCAGGGCCACGGCCAGTTGCACGCCGGCCTGCGCCATCTGCTGCCAGAGGTCGGAGCGCAGCAGCGCGCGCGAGCCCAGCCCGTCCACCATGGCGCGGCAGACCACGCCACGCCGCGCCGCGCGCACCAGCGCCTGGCCCACGGCCGTTCCCGTGTCATCGGCCAGCCAGATGTAGTAGAGCACGTTGATTTCTTGCCGGGCGGCCTCCATGTCGGCCAGCATGCGGGCGCGGGCCTGGGCACCATCGGCCATGAGCTGCGCCGCGTGGCCCGGCTGCACGGCAAAGCGGTTGATGGACGCCGCGTAGCCGAAGGCCGCCTGCCATTGCGGCGCGATGCCCGCCACCGGCACGCCGCTGCCCGTGACCGGGGCGCCGGGCGCAAAGTCCTGCACCTTGCGGTACCGGGCCCGGCCTCGGCGGCGCAGCGTCACCTCGCCAAACAGGTAGTACAGCGCGCAGCTCGCATAGGGGAGCAGCACGATGACGGTGAGCCAGCCCATGCGCACGTCGGGCCGCACATCGTCGCGCAGCAGGATGCGCAGGCCAAAGCCTGCAATGAGCAACAGATGCAATGCAAGAAACAGCAAGGTCATGCAACCAGCATAGCCGGGGGCCTTGCAGCCCGGGTTGCGCGGGAGGGATGTTTCACGGCGGCAAACCGGGATCTGCGCGCGGCCGGCCTCGCCCCAGACAATGAGCCGGAATCCGATGCATTCGCCGATACTCGAATACAACGATAGTGCACACCCACATTCATGGATTTTTCCCGCTGCATGAAGAAGATGACCGTGGCGTGACGGTTATGCCCAGCGACTGTGGGCCTGCCTGTGGACAAGCTTCGGGACAACCCTGCATTGCCGCGCCAGCCATGGGTTTGCCGCAGGCGCTGAAAAAACAGGCAGATTGCGCAGATGCCGCAATGTTTCACGCGGCCGGGCTGCGCCGCGCAGGCCTGCGCCTCAGCGGAAGCGGAAACGGCCTTCGACGAACATGGAGGAGCGGTGGCCGCCCTCGCTGGCCGGGTCGGCAAACGACCAGAAGGCCTGCACCGTGCCCTGGGCCGTGTCGATGACCTGGCTGACGGTGAAGCCCGTTTTCTCGATCCAGTTGAGGAAGTGCAGGCTGTCGCTGACCTGCAGGTAGCTGAGCCGTTCGCAGCCATCGGATACATGGCCCAGGGAATCGACCACATGCCAGACCATCTGGCCTTGCGGCGTGTACCGCACATCAGCCTTGCTGTCGGGGAAGTCGATGACCGCTTCGCGCCCGATCAAGGTGCCGGCGTATTGCATGGACAACATGGACATGGTGTGTTGCTCCTCTGATGCGGGGTTCTGGCCTGACCCGTGATGGCATATTCTCGCGCCGCGCCGCAGGTGTTTGTGGGAGCAGGCCGCATGCCTTCGTCGGCAGCGCGGAGCAGGCGGCATGGCCAGCAAGGCGCCGGCATTTCGCAGATACTGCGCGTGCTCCTCCACGGATATCCGATCTTGCCCTCCTCCCCGCTTCCCCCCTCATCGGCCGACAGACTCGCTGCCGGCCTGCGCAGCAGCGCCTTCGTCCCCTTCGTCATGGCGCGCATGCTGTCCATGTTCGCCCAGCAGATGCAGGCGGTGGTCGTGGCCTGGCAGGTGTATGACCTGACGCGCGACCCCATGTCCCTGGCCTACGTGGGACTGGCCCAGTTCCTGCCCATGCTGGCGCTGCTGATTCCGGCCGGCGACCTCAGCGACCGCATGAGCCGCAAGCGCCTGCTGTCGGGCAGCTGGTCCGTGGCGGCCCTGTGCTCCCTGCTGCTGCTGTGGCTGTCCTGGCACGAGGGCGCGGCCGTGCACGATGTGCACTGGATCTATGCCGTGCTGGTGCTGTTCGGCTGCAGCCGCGCCTTCACGGGGCCGGCCCTTCAAAGCCTGCTGCCGCAGATCGTGCCGCGCGAGCAACTGGCCCAGGCGCTGGCCACCAACAGCATGCTGATGCGCACGGCCGCCATTGCCGCGCCCGTGCTGGGCGGCCTGCTCTACGCCTGGGGCGGCGCCGTGCTGACCTATGCGGTCTGCAGCGTGTCCCTGGTGCTGGCCGTGCTGCTGCTGGGCACGGTGCCCGTGCGCTTTGCCGGGGCCATGGCGCCGGCGGGCGGCTCGCTGTGGCAGCGCTTTGGCGAAGGCATCCATTTCATCCGCACGCGCCCCATCATCCTGGGCACGATTTCGCTGGACCTTTTCGCCGTGCTGCTGGGCGGCGTGGTGGCCCTGCTGCCCGTGTATGCGCACGAGGTGCTCAAGGTAGGCCCGGAAGGTCTGGGCCTGCTGCGCTCGTCCATGGCCGTGGGCGAGGTGGCCATGGGCCTGTGGCTGTCGGCCCGTCCCATCCAGCGCCATGTGGGCCGCGTGATGTTCGCCGCCGTGGCCATCTTCGGCGTGGCCAACCTGGTGTTTGCGCTGTCGCACTGGTTCTGGCTGTCCATGGCCGCCCTGATGCTGGCCGGCGCAGCCGACATGGTGAGTGTCTACATCCGCTCGGCCCTGGTGCAGTTTTCCACGCCCGACTCCATGCGCGGGCGCGTGAACGCGGTGAACATGCTGTTCATCGGCTCGTCCAACGAACTGGGCGAATTCCGCGCCGGCACCAGTGCCGCCTGGCTGGGCGCCGTGCCGGCTGCCGTGGTGGGCAGCCTGTGCACGCTGGGCGTGGTCGGCAGCTGGATGACCTTGTTCAAGCCGCTGCGCGACGTGGACCGGCTGGAAGACGCTGCACGCGTGGGCCAGGGCTAGGCTAGAGAAGTTCGGCGCGCAACTCGGCCGCGCTCCTGGGAGACAGCAGGCCGGGCGCCACGTCAAACACGGTCTTGCAGCCCGTCTGCCCCGACTGCTGCAGCCTGTGCACGGCGCGTGCACAGGCCACGAGCACGCTGGCCGTGAATTCCGGATTGCTGTCCAGCTGCAGGCGGTATTCGATGGAGTGGTGCAGCCCCTGCGAGCTGCGGCCGCTGCGGATGACGAATCCGCCATGCGGCATGGCCGCATGGTCACGGGCCAGTTCCTCGGCGCTGATGAAATGCACCGTGGTGTCGTATTCGTCAAAGTAATGCGGCATGCCGACGATGGCCTGGCGCAAGCCATCGGCATCGGCCCCCTGCTCCAGCACCACAAAGCACTCGCGCCGGTGGCGCTCGCGCGCGGACAGTTCGGGCCGCACGCCGCTGCGCACGCGTTGCACGGCCTCGTCCACGGGAATGGTGTACTGCACGCCCCCGGCCACGCCGGGAATGCGCCGAATGGCGTCCGAGTGCCCCTGGCTCAGGCCCTTGCCCCAGAAGGTGTAGGTGGCGCCATCGGGCAGCAGGGCCTCGCCCATGAGGCGCTGCAGGGAGAACATGCCCGGGTCCCATCCCGCCGAGATCAGCGCCGTGGTGCCGGCCGCGCGGGCGGCCGCATCCACCCGGTCGAAATGCCCGGGAATGCGCGCATGGGTGTCGAAGCTGTCCACCAGGCTGAAATGCGCGGCCAGCGCGGGCGACTGCTGCGGCAGGTCGTCCTTGGAGCCGCCGCACAGCACCAGCACGTCGATGCCGGCGCGATGAGCCAGCAGGCTGTCCATGCCGTGCACGGGCGTGCCGGGCTGCAGCGGACACAGCCGAGCCGGATCACGGCGGGTGTAGATGCCGGCCAGCGCCATGTCGGGGTTGCGGGCAATGGCCGCCTCCACGCCATGGCCCAGATTGCCGTGGCCGACGATGGCGATGCGGATGGGAGCGGTGCTGCGATGGTCCATGCGGTGTGGTGCGTTTGAGAGGGGTTCAGAAACTCCGGTTCACGCGGCGGCGCAGAACCTGGCGCGATCTTGCATCGCCCCGAAGCCGCCAGTCATACAACGGGAGGCAGCACTGCGTTGCCCTGCGCGCAGGTAGTGCCCGGCTGGATGCTCTTGCGCGGCAGAGCGCCTACACTCACGCCCTCATGTTCCCGCTCCCGCCCTCCCTCTCCCCATCCGATGTCTCCGCGCCCGACGATGCACCGCTGCGCATCCTCTGGCGCGACGAGCACCTGGTGGCGGTGTACAAGCCCGCAGGATGGCTGGTGCACCGCACGGGACTGGACGCGCACGAGACGCGCTTTGTGCTGCAGACCCTGCGCGACCAGCTGGGCTGCCATGTATACCCCGCGCACCGCCTGGACAAGGGCACCTGCGGCGTGCTGGTCATGGCCTTGCATTCACAGGCCGCCCAGCGGCTGGGCCAGGCCTTTGCCGGGCAGCAAGTGCACAAGCGTTACTTGGCGCTGGTGCGGGGCTGGCTGCCGGATGCGGTGGAGGTGGACCACGCGCTCAGGCCCGACGATGCGCCCGAGGACGCGCCAGCCCAGCCCGCACAGACTTCGCTGCGCTGCCTGGCGCGCCTGGAATGGCCCGAGGCCTTTGACCCGCGCCACGCGGCCACACGGATTTCACTGGTCCAGGCCCTGCCCGCCACGGGCCGGCGCCACCAGATACGCCGCCATCTCAAGCATGTGGCCCATCCCATCATTGGCGACGCCACGCATGGCAAGGGGCCGCTGAACCGCTGGTGGGCCGAGCGGCTGGGCCTGCAGCGGCTGTGGCTGCACGCCCATGCGCTGGAGCTGGCGCACCCGATGACGGGCGAGCCGCTGCGCTTCGAGGCCGACTGGCAGCAACTGGGCCATGTGACCGATGTGCAGCACTGGCGCGCGCTGTGCGCCCTGCCCGGCTGGCAGGCCTGTGCGGGCCTGCCGGCAACAGCCCGGCCGGGGCCGCTGGATCAGACAGATCCGGCAGGCGCGCCCGCGTCGGGCTGCTCCATCAGCGGCGCTGCCACATAGGCGTAGTCGGCCGAGGCATCGGCCTTGAGCACGCCAGACAGCAGCTCCACCAGGCGCTCGTTGCCCATCTTGAAGCCGCAGGCCTGGGCATGGCCACCGCCGCCGAAGCTCTCGGCCAGCGGAATGCAGTTGAACTCCGAGCGCGAGCGCAGGCCGATCTTCACGCCCTTGGTGCTGGCATGCCACATCAGCGCGAAGCTGCCGCTCTGGCGCGCCAGCAGGTCGCCGACCTGGCTGTGGAACATGCCCGGGCAGTTGACCATCAGCCCTTGCATGCCGTTGAAGACCAGGGGCTGGGCCGCCTCGGAAATGTCGGCGCACAGCTTCTGGAATTTTTCGTCCATGGCGCCGCCGCGCGCCATGAAGGCGGCTTCCTGCTCTGGCGTGAAGGCCGCGATCTCGGCCCAGCGCTCGAAGCTGCGCGGCTCCATGTCCAGCGCCGCGAGAAAGCCCGCGCTCTCGGCGAATTCCCACTTCCAGATGTCGCGGTCCTCGATGAAGCGGATCAGGCCGGGCACGGGCTTGTCGGCCTGGAAGAACTCCCAGGCCAGGCGCGCGCCGGACTTGTTCATGTCGAAGTGCACGACGCCGCAGCGGCACTGGTAGCCGCTCAGCTTTTCGGCGGCGCTCTTGTGGTGGTCCAGCACCACGAGCTTGGCCACGCGCGATTCGATCTCGGCCATGAGCTCGGGCTCGAAGGCAAAGTCCAGCACGTAGACGGCGCGGCCAGCCAGCTCGCCCAGATCGTCGGCCTTCTGGATCTCGCCATGGTCCAGGCCCCGGAATTCGGCCTGCCCGCCGTAGAACAGCCAGGCCGCCAGCGCCGCGCCGTAGCCGTCGGGGCAGCGGCGGCCATGGTAGAGGATCAGGGGCTGGGGATCGTCATGCTCGGGGCGCACGAACAATTGCAGGGGCAGGATGGTGTTTTTCATGATGGGGGCGATTGTCGGGCCTGGCGCCATTCCCCTGCACTTGCTCCAGCGCCCGGGCCCCCTTGGGCAGCCGGGCACTGTGCGGGCTGCTCGCAAGGAACGTAGCGCAAAGCCTGGGCAGTACAAGGCCTATCAACGCAGCAGGCGCCGCAGGCAAATCCCAGGACCTATCATGTCCGCCTTGTCATTGAATTGCTGCGACCGCCTGCGGACCCGCCGGGCGTGCAGGCCGCCGCGGCCCCTGTATGCGATCCACACCCGACATCACCCCCCATCTCGGCTCCCTGCTGAAGTTCCGCCACGACCTGCATGCCAACCCCGAGTTGCGCTACGAGGAGCACCGCACCGGCGACAAGGTGGCGGCCTACCTGATGGCGCTGGGACTGCAGGTGCACCGCGGGCTGGGCAGGACCGGCGTGGTGGCAAGCATCCACGGCCGGGGGCGCAGCGCCGCCAACCCGGGCCGCAGCATCGGCATACGGGCCGACATGGATGCGCTGCCGGTGACGGAGCTCAACGCCTTCGGCCACGCCAGCCAGAACCCGGGCTGCATGCATGCCTGCGGCCATGACGGCCACACGACCATGCTGCTGGGCGCGGCCACGCTGCTGGCGCAGCAGCCGGATTTCGATGGATCGGTGCACCTGATCTTCCAGCCCGCCGAGGAAGGCGGCGCAGGCGCCAAGGCCATGATGGAGGACGGCCTGTTCGACCGCTTCCCCTGCGAGGCCGTGTTCGCGCTGCACAACTGGCCTGCCTTGCCTGCCGGCGAGATGGCGGTGCGCGTGGGGCCCATCATGGCCTCCACGCTGCGCTTCGAGATCCGCGTGCACGGCAAGGGCGGCCACGCGGCCATGCCCCACACCACGCTGGACCCGATTCCCGTGGCCTGCGCCATCGTCGGCCAGCTGCAGAGCCTGGTGTCGCGCAGCACCGATCCGCTGGACAGCGCCGTGCTCACCGTGGGCAAGATCACCAGCGGCACGGTGGAGAACATCATTCCCGACGAGGCCAGCATCTTCGGCACGGTGCGCGCCCTCAGGGCCGAGACGCAGCAGATGTTCATCGAAGGCATGCAGCGCATCAGCGAGCATGTGGCAGCGGCCCATCTGTGCCGCGCGGAATTCATCCTCAAGCCCGGCTACCCCAACACCACCAACCACGCGCACGAGGCCCGCTTCATGGCCGACGTGATGCGCGAGGCGGTGGGCGAGGACCGCACCCACGCCGACATCCTGCCGGCCATGACGGCCGAGGACTTCGGCTTCATGCTGGAGGCCGTGCCCGGCGCCTATGGCTGGATAGGCAACGGCCCCGCCACGGGCGAGCCCGGCGTGGGCCTGCACAACCCCGGCTACGACTTCAATGACGACAACCTGGGGCGCGGCGCGCGCTTCTGGGACCTGCTGGCGCGCCGCTGGCTGGAACAGTCCGGGGCCTGAACGCCGTCACACGCAGGCCCTTGCGCCCGCTCTCACACGCCGGCCGGAGCGCCCAGCTGCAGGTCCACCCATTCGACGGCTGGCAGCGGCCGGCCGTAGTGATAGCCCTGGAACAGCACGTCCTGGTTCCAGGCCCGCAGCGTGCCGGCCTGCTCTTCGGTCTCCACTCCTTCGGCCACCACGCGCAGGCGCAGGCGTCTGGCCAGCAGCAGGATCGCCTCGACCATGGCGGCATTGCCCGGCGAGGTATGGCAGTCCTGCACAAAGGACTTGTCGATCTTCAGTTCACGGAACGGCAGCCGCTGCAGATAGGCCAGCGATGAATAGCCGGTGCCGAAGTCGTCCAGCCCCATCTCCACGCCCAGCAGCTGCAGCTCGGCCATGCGCTCGCGCGCCTCGTCCACATCGCGCATGACCACGCTTTCGGTGACCTCCAGCGTGAGGCGGCGCGGGTCGGCCCCGGTTGCGGCCAGGATGCGCTTGAGCTTGTCCACCACGTCGGGCTGGCGGAACTGCCGCCAGCTGACGTTGACCGACAGCCGCCAGCCCTGCTGCACGAACTCGGGCCGCACCAGCATGCGGCAGGCCTGCTCCAGCATCCAGTCGCCCAGTTGCACGATCAGGTCCGATTCCTCGGCCACGGGAATGAAATCACCGGGCTCGACCATGCCCAGGCGCGGATGGTTCCAGCGCACCAGCACCTCGGCGCCCACGCAGCGTC
The DNA here is from genome assembly GCF_014170385.1 of Delftia sp. UME58. NCBI lineage: Bacteria > Pseudomonadati > Pseudomonadota > Betaproteobacteria > Burkholderiales > Comamonadaceae > Delftia > Delftia sp. UME58. The sequence goes on along the minus strand of NZ_LZZV01000075.1, from coordinate 6,722 downwards.
CCGCATGGTCCACCTGGGACTGCAGATAAGGCTGCAGCTCGCCGGCAGGAATGGCGCGGCGCAAGTCCTTTTCGATGCGAAAGCGCTTGCCCACGGCCTCGGCCATGTCGGGCTGGAAGATGACGACCTGGCCCAGGCCGGCCTGCTTGGCCTGGTGCAGGGCCACGCCCGCGCGGCGAAGCACATCATGGCCACCGCTGTCGGTACGCGAGGCGGCGAAGCTGGCCGCGCCAATGCTGCAGCTGGCCTGCACTTCCTCGCCGGTTTCCTCCAGCCACAGCGGCCGCTCCAGCGCGTCCTGCAGCACCTGGGCCAGGGCGCGCATGTGCTGGTCCACCTCTGCCGCCTCCTGGCCGGCCTTCTCCAGCAGCACGGCGAATTCGTCGGCGCCCATGCGGGCCAGCAGCACGCCGTCGGGCAGGGCATCGGCCAGGCGCAGCGCCAGCGCGCCCAGCAGCGCATCGCCACGCACCGTGCCGCGCACATCGTTGAAGGCGGTGAATCGGTCCATGTCCAGCAGCAGCAGGCCGTGGCGCGGCTCCCCACCCTTGCCGCCGTCGCGGAACTCACGCGCCAGCGCGCGCAGGCGCTGGGTCAGCGACAGGCGGTTGGGCAGGCCGGTGAGCGCATCGAAATGCGCCAGGGCATGGATCTGGCGTTCCGCGCGCATGCGCTCGGACAGGTCCTGCTTGAGTTCCACATAGTTGACGATGCTGCCATCCGAGGCGCGTATGGGCGCCACCAGCACGGCCTCGGGCAGGTCCTCGCCCTGGCGCGTGCGGTTGGTCATCTGCCCGCGCCACAGCGCGCCCCGGCCCAGTTGGTGCAAGGCCTCTTCCCATGCAGGCGCGTCCAGGCCCATGGTGGAGTAGCGGTGCGTGGGCTGGCCCAGAACCTCGTTGCGCGCAAAGCCGGTGCGCTGCAAAAAGGCCTCGTTCACGTAGACGATGTTCTGGTGCACGTCGGTGATGACGATGCTTTCGGGGTTCTGCTCCACGGCGCGGTAGAACTTGCGCAGATCGTCCTGGTGCTGCTCCAGCGAGCCCAGCGTGTCCTGCAGTTCCTGGGCACGGCGGATCAGGCTGCGCCTTGCCATCAGCGTGACCGTGCCCGTCAGCCCCAGCATGCCCACGAAGTACAGCATGGAGAACACGGGCGAGGTCTCGCGCTGGCCTATCCAGTCGACCCCCTCGCGGCCCGCCACCCAGAACGCGGCCATGGCCAGTACGGACAGCACCAGCATGGCCAGCGTGGTGCGCACGCCCAGCACCCAGGCGCACATGACGAGCAAGGCCGGAAAGGCCAGCACCGAGCTGCTTTGCACGCCGCCCGTGGCGGCCACCACGGTCACGGCTGCCACCCAGGTGCCCCAGACCAGAAGATTGGAGGCCAGCCTCCAGTGCCGGCGCCAGCCCAGCAGCACGGCGCCGAAGCTCACGCCGGCGGCCACCAGGTTCAGCCGCACGCTGGGCCAGGGAATGGGGTCCTGCGTCAGAAGCGCCATGGCCAGGAGCACGGTGAGGCTGGTGATCCATAGGCTGCCGACCAGAACGACCCGGCGCAGGGACAAATGGATTTCCGCCTCGACTCGATGACGCCGCATGAAAAAGCCCCGACTGAGAAAGAACAATCAACATGCTAGCGGCCAGTGGCGCCAACGGCTGTGGTGCTTGTGCCACCGCCCCGGTCGGACGTCCTCTTGCACCAAACGGGGGATGCCGGCGCTGGCCGGCGGTGGTTCAAGGCGCGCTTTTGCGCTCGCGCGGGGGGCGCTTGCGCGCCTTGTTGGCGTCCTTGCGGGCCTGGCGCTCGGCATCGCGTGCCTGGCCCACGGCCAGCCACTGCGCGTATTCGTCGGGTGTCTCCAGCGTGATGCGGCCCAGGATCGCTGCGCGGAAATCCGTGAGCACCAGCTCGGCAGCTTTTTGCAGATTGACACGTCCGCCGCTCATCATGGCGCCGCGGCGCCGGCCGATGGCGTCCAGCAGTTCGTCGTCATGCAGGGCGGCAATGCGTTCGTTGTCCAGGCCCAGCTTGTAACGCGCCTCCAGCAGGTCCGCGTACGTCTTCTGCAGATAGCCCAGCAGCTCCAGCGCCACCAGTTCCTCGTCATAGGCGTTGCGGCCCACGGCGCCGCTGGCGGCCAGGTTGTAGCCGCTTTGCTCGACGATGATGCGCGGCCACAGCATGCCGGGCGTGTCCCAGAGGTAGAAGTCGTCGGCCAGCACGATGCGCTGCTCCAGCTTGGTGATGCCGGCCTCGTCCCCCGTCTTGGCCTGCCGCTTGCCACTCATGGAGTTGATCAACGTGGACTTGCCCACGTTGGGAATACCGCAGATCAGCACGCGCATGGGCTTGGCCATGCCGCCACGGTTCGGGGCCAGCAGCTTGCAGGCCTCGATCAACCGGCGCGTGGGCGCGGGCTCGGAGGCGTCCAGCGCAATGGCGCGCGTGTCGCTCTGGGCGTTGTACCAGTCCAGCCAAAGCGGCGTGCGCGCGGCATCGGCCAGGTCCTGCTTGTTGAGCACCTGCAGGCGCGGCTTGTGGCCCGTCAGCTCCTGCAGCAGCGGGTTGCTGCTCGACCCCGGCAGGCGCGCATCCAGCACTTCGATGACCACATCGATTTCCTTGACGCGCTCGGTGATCACCTTGCGCGTGAGATTCATGTGACCGGGGAACCACTGTATGGCCATGGGATTACTTTCTGGGAAACGGGGGAACTGGCAGGGGCGCAAGGATAATTCATGGCTTGCGCAGACAGGATGGAGCATCGCGCTGCGCACCAGCGCAAACCGCAGGCTTCATTCTTTCTTGCGCAAGCCGCAATTGTCCCCCGCTTTTACGCCCCGCCTCACTGCCTATGTCCTTGCCCGATACCCCCACTTCCCGCTCCGCCTCGCGCAAGGCCGACATCGAACTGTTGATCAAGGGAGTGACCTGCGCCGTGATCGGGCTGGTGATCCTGCTGGCGCCGCAGTTCATGGCACCCGGGGGCATCGTGCAGATGATGGCCCAGTCGTACCTGGTCGGCTGGTTCGCCCTGCTGCTGGGCACGGCCTTCATCGTGCTGTTTGCGGTGCGCCGCAGCAAGGCGCGGCGCTGAGCATGGTGCAGGGCCCGCTGGAGCAGGCGCTGTCGCAGATCGGGCAGTGGCAGCAGCGTGCCCGGGCTGCGGGCATTGCACTGCGCCCGGCGCCACCCCAGCCCACCAGCTGCTGCGGCCGCGGCTGCAACGGCTGCGTCTGGGAAGGCTTCTACGACGCCGTGCTGTTCTGGTGCGAGGATGCAGGCCAGGCCCTGAGCGGCGGACCTGGCTGAGGCACGGTCAGCGCAGGTTCTCGGGCGCCATGTAGCGCAGGCGCCATTCCTCGAAGGACAGCGTGTCTGCGGCCTCGATGTCGCGCTGGTCCTGCACGGACTGCGCCGACCATTGCTCGAAGCGCTGCTGCTGCGCCTCGCTCCAGGGCAGGGCCAGCAGCGAATCGCGGGCCTGCTCGGACCGGGCCAGCGTGAAGCGCGAGAAGCTGTTGCCGTACTCGCCCGTCAGCTCGCCCAGCACATGGGCCGACGGCGTGCGCTCCGGATGCTCCAGGCGCTCCAGCGCCTGGGCCAGCGCGGCGCTGTAATCCTGCGTGCCGTGCGTGCTGTCCAGCGCCTGGGCATAGGGGCGGCACTGGTCCAGCACTTCATGGGCCCAATCGCGCAGCGGCACCTCGCGGCCCGCGCGCACCAGCTGCAGGCCGGGCTCGCGGCCGCGCTCGGCGGTCAGGTGCTGGTTGTGCTTGAGTTCGGCGATCTCGGCCGGCGTATCGGGCGGGCTGTCGGCATTCAGGCAGTGCAACAGGAACACGTCCAGCATGCGCATGGTGGGGGCGGCAATGCCCACGTCCTCGAAGGGATCGAGGTCCATCAGGCGCACTTCCACATACTCCACGCCGCGCTCGCGCAGGGCATGCAGCGGGCGCTCGCCACGGCTGACGGTGCGCTTGGGACGGATGGTGCCGTAGAACTCGTTCTCGATCTGCAGCAGGCCCGTGCCCAGCTGGTTGTAGTCGCCGCCCGGATTGCGCACGCCCAGCATCTCGTAGGCGGGATAGGGACGGGTCAGCGCCTCGTGCAGCGAATTCGCATAGCCTTCCAGGCCGTTGTAGCTGACGTTGATGCTGGCCTGCGCATCGCTCTGGTAGCCCAGGCGGCCCATGCGCAGCGAGGTGGCATGGGGCAGGTACAGCGCCTGGCCCGTATCGCCCAGCGGCTGCAGGCCATGCTCGCGCCCCTCGACGAAACAGGCACACAGCGCGGGCGATGCGCCGTACAGATACAGCAGCACGAAGGCGTGGCGCCGGAAATTGCGGATCAGCGAGAAGTACTGCTCGCTGGCCACGCCGGGCAGCGACCAGTTGTAGTGGATGCCCGAGATGGTCTGCATGCGCCGGCCATAGCGATGGCCCAGGCCCATGCGGTACACGCTCTTGGATCGACCCGAATGCGAGGAGCCATAGCGCGCCAGCGGAATCGTCTCGTCCGTGGGCAGCTGGCAGGGCATGCTGGACGACCACAGCATCTCGCCGCCCGCATCGCGCAGGCTGCGCAGCACGAACTGGTGGATCTGCACCAGCTCGTCCAGGCATTCCTGCACGCCCAGGCGCGCGCCCGTGATCAGCTCGATCTGCGATTCGCTGTAGTCGGTGGTGATGTGCGGATGCGTGAGCGCCGAGCCCAGTGCCAGGGGATGCGGCGTCAGCGCCAGGCTGCCGGAAGGCAGCACGCGCAGGCCCTCCTTTTCTATGCCACGGCGTATGCCCTTGAGCCGCTGGGGATCGGGAACCGCCATGGATGCCTGCGATGTTTTCATTCTTGTTTACCGATTCGTTGATGGGCACCGGCCCACACGGAAACCACCAGGATTCCCGGCGGACCCGACCCGGACGCCGAATGATAGAGAAACGGCAGGAAACGCGATGGTGCCTGTCCGCTTAACCACGCGTTTTGGCCTGTTGCCCCGCATGGCATCGCCGCGAGCGAAAGGAATATGTCAGAGTTTCGCCCTCCTGCCCGGCCCCGTCTTGACGCCGGGCAAGGGCAGGCCGGCAAGCGGCGGGGCCGCCGCCGGACGCTGCGCGACCGCCCCGCTTCATCAACGGGCAGCTGCCATGGCCTTGCCCACTTCCAGCGTGCCCTGGGCGGCGCCGCTGGCGGGCACCTGCTCACCGCTGCGGTCCAGCACCTGGGCCAGTTGCGCGGCCAGCTGTTCCGGCACCTGGTCACCCTGGCCCAGGTAAACGCCTTCGGTCAGCGTGATGAAGGCGGCCTCGAAGCCGCCCGCGCCTGCGCACAGCGTGGTACGTGTGGGCGCACTTTCGTGGGCCAGCACCAGCATGGCGGGCACCACGGCCTCGGGCCTGAGGGCGGCCAGCACGGCCTCGGGCATCAGGCCTTCGGTCATGCGCGTGGCCGCCGTGGGGGCCAGTGCATTCACGTGGATGCCGTGCTTGGCGCCTTCGATGGCCAGCGTCTGCATGAGGCCGACCTGGGCCAGCTTGGCCGCGCCGTAGTTGGCCTGGCCGAAGTTGCCGTACAGGCCCGTGGACGAGGTGGTCATCACGATGCGCCCGTAGTTCTGCGCCTGCATGTGCGGCCACACGGCCTTGCAGCAATGGGCGGCGCCCATCAGGTGCACTTCCACCACCAGGCGGAAATCATCCATGTCCATCTTGGCGAAGCTCTTGTCGCGCAGGATGCCGGCGTTGTTGACCAGGATGTCCACGCGGCCCCAGGCATCGACGGCCTGCTGCACCATGGCCTGCACGGCCGCGAAATCGGTGACCGACGCGCCATTGGCCAGCGCCTGGCCGCCCGCCGCGCGGATCTCGTCCACCACGGCCTGGGCCGCCGTGGCCGAGCCACCGCTGCCATCGACCGCGCCGCCCAGGTCATTGACCAGCACCTTGGCGCCGCGCGCCGCCAGCGCCAGCGCATGCAGGCGCCCCAGGCCGCCGCCGGCCCCCGTCACGATGGCCACGCGGCCTTCAAACTCAATCGCCATGGAGATGCTCCCTTTGTTGCATTGGATGCCGGCTCCGCCCGCCGGATGGCAAGGCGCCGGTCACCCAGCAATGTAGACGGACGCCGCCTTCATTCCGGTTGCCCAAGCGACTGCGGCAGGCCTGCCGGCCTTGTCCCCATCATTTCGTGACAAGCCTGTGGACAACCATGTGCTGGCCCGGGACTGGTGGCCCAAGCGGTTGTTTTGAATGGATTTTTTTCTTTTGCCTATTTTTTAACCAAATCCACAAGTCGTCTGCCCGACTTATCCCGTCTCACCCTGAACAATCTTGTGAACAACTTCCACAGCGGTCGGGATAAGCCACACAAGTCATTGATTCAAAAGAAAAACATGCGACCCGCTTAAAAAACAGGCAGAAGACCCCGGATTTTCGGGCCGCGTCCCGCTTATCCACCGCGCAGCCCGCATGTACGCATTTACCCCCATCCGTACTGGACAAGCATGTGGACAAGCGGCTGCAACGGCCTGATTTCGCGGTTAAGTCATTGATTTGAAATACAAGCCCTGCGATTGACTAAAAAACAGGCAAACACCGGAATTCCGGACCTGCACCGACCTGCTCCGTATCGCATACAAATGCAGGCTCGGCAGACCCCATCCAAAGCAGACGCCCATGAGCCATGGATTCACCTACCTCCTCCCCCACACCTCCCCC
>NZ_LZZV01000074.1:0-28160 GCF_014170385.1 Delftia sp. UME58 | reverse complement strand
TGGACCGCGATACCAACAACATGCTGTCGCTGGGCGCCGAGTACGCGCTGTCCAAGCGCACCATGCTCTACACCAGCCTGGGCCATCAGCGCTACGAGAACCAAAGCTCGCGCACGGCTTTCGGCGTCGGGATGGCCCATTCGTTCTGATCACCGCGCCCCCGCGCTCCAAGGCGGCTTCAGTGCGCTTCCCGGCCGGCCAGGCCGCCGGGAAGCGCACTGAAGCCGCCTTGGAGCGCGGGGGCGCGGTGATCAGAACGAATGGGCCATCCCGACGCCGAAAGCCGTGCGCGAGCTTTGGTTCTCGTAGCGCTGATGGCCCAGGCTGGTGTAGAGCATGGTGCGCTTGGACAGCGCGTACTCGGCGCCCAGCGACAGCATGTTGTTGGTATCGCGGTCCAGGCGCTGGCGTGCATAGCTGGCCTTGAGCGTGGTCGCCCCGATGCCGTAGGTGGCGCCCAGCGAGACCATGCGCGACTTGTCGGGCCCCGTGCCGGGCGTGCCCGACTTGCTGCGGTCATAGGCCAGCATCACCGCTGCCGTGCCGATGCGGTACTTGCCGCCCATGTACAGGTCGGTGTCGCCGCTGCCGTTGCGCTCATGCGCCAGCATGGCCGCCACCGCGCCCTGGTCGTAGTTGACCGACACCGAGCGCGCACGGCCCTGGCGACCCGGCGCCTCGGTGCGCTCGGGCGAGGCGCTCAGGTGCAGCGAGAAACCGCCGAACTTGGGCGAGTCGTAGAACACGCCGTTGGACATGCGGCCGTACTCGGGCGAGCCGTTGTTGCTGGCGCGGTCGGTCGGCGTCAGGTAGTGGGCCATGTGCCAGGCCGGCGAGGCGATGCGGTTGAAGTTGGACCAGGGATCGAACTGCCACTCCTGGCTCCACATGGCGCTGAGCGCACGGCCCAGGCGCAGATGGCCCCAGCTGCCCTGCAGGCCCACGGTGGACTCGTCATGCCAGAAGGGCTTCTTCGGATAGTCCTCGGTCAGGCCCGTGTCCAGATCGAAGCGCGTGCTCAGCCGGAAGGTGGCCTTCAGGCCGCCGCCCAGGTCCTCGATGCCGGCAATGGCCAGGTTGCTGCGCTGAATCGTCCCCAGCTTGCTGGTCTTGTCGAAATCCCGGAACACGCCCGCGTCCAGATAGCCACTGATGGTGACGTTGGAGCCGGTGGCAGTCGACTGGGCGGCCACGGGCAAGGCGGCGGCGATGGCGAGGGAGGCAAGGGTCAAGCGGGAAGTACAACGCATCCTGAACGGGTTCCTGGAAATGAAAAATGGCACAACACCGGCGCGGCCCTGGGGCATGCGCAAACGGCGACGGGGATTGCCACGACGGAGGTGGCTGGAACGGTGCGCAGCGGGCGGGTGGCCAGCGGCGACTTGGAGGCAGCCAGAATGCAGAACACAGCATGATCGCTGCACATTCATTGAACATCCCGGCCAAAGACGTCATCCGCGCAGATGGCGGGCAACAGGCGGCATTATGAAAGCTGGGGCCGGTGATGACCACGCCACCGTCAGGCCCGGTCAGTTTCGCAAGGCCGGTCTCAGCGGCTGCGCTCGGTGCGCGACACGTCCCAAAGCCGGTTCATCTCGCTGCAAAAGGGCTGGGCACAGGGCGCGCGGCCCTGGTACTGGCAGCCTTCGGTGGTACAGAAATGCGACTGGTGCTCGAAGGCCCGGCGCTCGCGCGGCAGCGCGCCCGAGGCCTGGGCCGCCGCCATGTGCAGCCAGGGATCGTTGCGCTGCTGCAGCATCTGCTGCACTTCCTGCGCGAACGCGGGCGACAGCGAAGCCACCGAGGCCAGCCCGGCCGGCGACGCCATGGCGCCACCGGGCTGGCGCAGCGGCTGCAGCTCCAGCAGCAGCAGGGCGCTGGTGCGCAGCGCATCGGCGCCACGCGGCTGCAGCACCACGGCTACCGGCCCCGAGGCCAGCGATTGCAGCGATGCATCCAGCGGCAGGCGCAGGCCCTGCTCCGCAGTCTGTGCGCCGGCCGGCAACGGCAGCGCAGCCCCCGCGGGCAGGGCCGCGGCGGGCATGAAATGGGCAGTGCCGGGCGCGGAAGCCGATGCAGCCGCCAGCGCCATGGCCGCGCCCTGCGCCTGGGCCCAGGCCTGGGGCACCTGCAGGCTCAGCGTGAAGCCGCGTTCACCCTGCGGCGTCAGCAGCGTGCCCTGCTGCACCCACCAGCTTTGCAGCGCGGGCAGGGCCTGGGTGGCGCCACCCACACCCGCAGCCGTGCCTGCAGCAGCGCTGGCACCGGCCTGCGGCGCCAGTCCCGATCCGGCCAGCAGCGCATCCACCACCTTGGCCTTGGCGGCTGCCACGGCCAGCGTCACTGCGGCAGCAGAGGGCTGCAGGGAGGCTGCGGCCTGCAGTGCAGGCGAGGAAGACGCCGCCTGCGGCGCGGCGCCGGCCTGGGCAGAGGCCGATGTCCCCGTCTGCGGACTCTGGGATGACTGCGCTTGCCCTCCGGCCGGTGCTGTACCAGCTGTCGTGCCGGCGGCCAGCGCCTGCAGCAAGGCCGCCGAACCCGGCTGGGCTGCAAGCAGTTGCAGGGCCTGGCCCTGCTGGGTACCTACTTGGGCCAGCAAGGCCTCCAGCAGCCGGCCCAGCGCCTCGGACACGCCGCTGGCCGGCCACTGCGGCGCGGGCGCGCCGGGGCTGGACTGGACCTGGCGCGCCAGCTGGGCCACCAGTTGCTCGAAGGCCTGCAGGCGCAGGCTTTGCAGCATCTCCGGCGACCAGCGCACGGCCGTGGCCGCTGGCAGCGTGACGGGAACGGAAGGTGACGCGGCAGCGGACGGTGCCTGTGGCGCCACCGGTGCGCCAGCGGCCGGGCCGGGCACAGGCATAGACACAGGCGCTGGCAGCGGCAGCCCTGCGGCTGGGGACGGGACGGGCGGCAGCGGCGAACTCATGTCAGAGGCTCCGCCCGGGCCATCAGGCCGATTCCGGGTAGAACAGGCGGCGCGTGGGCGTGCTGCCCACGGCCTTGGCGATGGCGCCGATGTGGTCCGGCGTGGTGCCGCAGCAACCGCCCACGATGTTGACCAGGCCTTCGGACGCGAATTCGTGCACCAGGCGGCTGGTGACCTCGGGCGTCTCGTCGAAGCCCGTGTCGCTCATGGGATTGGGCAGGCCGGCGTTGGGGTAGCAGCTGATGAAGGTCTCGGGCGCGGCCTTGTTCAGTTCCTGGACGTAGGGGCGCATCAGTGCCGCGCCCAGCGCGCAGTTCAGGCCGATGGACAGCGGGTTGGCATGGCGCACGCTGTGCCAGAAGGCCGTCACCGTCTGCCCGGACAGGATGCGGCCCGAGGCATCGGTCACCGTGCCGCTGATCATGATGGGCAGGCATTCGCCGCTTTGCTCGAAGGCCTCGTCCACCGCGAACAGCGCGGCCTTGGCGTTGAGCGTGTCGAAGATGGTCTCGACCAGGATGACGTCGGAGCCGCCCTCGATCAGCGCCAGCGTCTGCTCCAGGTAGGCCTGGCGCAGCTGCTCGAAATTCACGTTGCGCGCGCCCGGATCGTTCACGTCGGGGCTGATGCTGGCCGTCTTGGGCGTGGGGCCCAGGGCGCCGGCCACGTAGCGCGGATGGCCGGGCGTGCTGTACTTGTCGCAGGCCGCGCGGGCCAGCTGGGCGCTCTTGAGATTCATCTCGCGCGCCAGATCGGCCATGTGGTAGTCGTCCTGCGCAATCGTGGTCGCGCCGAAGGTGTTGGTCTCGATCAGGTCGGCGCCGGCGGCCAGGTACTTCTCATGGATGTCGCGGATCACGTCGGGGCGGGTGAGCGACAGCAGCTCGTTGTTGCCCTTGACGTCATGCGGGAAGTCCTTGAAGCGGTCGCCCACGCTGCCGGGGCCCGTGTAGCCCTGGCCCCGGTACTGGGCCTCCCCCAGCTTGAAGCGCTGGATCATGGTGCCCATGGCGCCGTCAAGAATGACGAGGCGCTTGGCAAGGATGGCGGGAAGCTCTTTGGCGCGGGTGTACTGGGGCAGGCTCATGGGCAGCGATTGTAGGAACTCCGGGGCGGCCGTGCCGGGCACGAGGATTCCCCCAGAAAAACGGCCTGCGCCCCAAACAAGAGGCGCGACCTATGAAACTAGCGCACCCCCACGCCAGAGACACCGAGGAAGGGCCTATGCCGGCCGCGCCGCCCCGCACCGAGGGTGTCGTCCCCCTCCCGCGTAGCGAGAGAGGGGGAAGCGGCGCAGCCGCTCAGGGGGTGCTAACCATTTCAAGTGCAGACAGAGACGACTTGGGCCGGCTGGCGGCTCAGGCTCACATACACATGGCCCACGCCGCTGTCGAAATAAGCGGCCTCGTGGCGGCCCAGCTCCACCGATTCGCCGTTCTCGAACAGGATGCGCACCCGGCCCGAGAGCACCATCACGAACTCCTGGCCCGCATGGCGGATGGTCTCCGAGAATTCGCCGGCCTCGCGCGCATTGATCACGGCCACCAGGGGCTGCATCTTCTTGCCCGGGAAGGCGCCGCACAGCACGCTGTAGAGGTACTGGTCGGTCTCGTAGCGCTGCACGTCCTCGAAGCAGTCCTTGACCACGGTGGGCGTGTCGCCGGCCGCCTGCTGGGCGTCCCCGACCATGAACAGCCGTGTCATGTCGATGTCCAGCGCGTTGCCCAGCATGAGCACCTTCTCGTAACTCAGCGCGATCTGGCCGCGCTCGGCCTTGGAGATGGTGGACACGGCCAGCCCGCTGCTTTCGGCCACCTGCTGCAGCGTCAGGCCACGCTCCTTGCGCGCCTTGCGCAGCTTGGCGCCCACTTCGTGCTTGCCCGCAGGCATGGCGGCGGCCGTGCGGGCGCCCGGCAGCACGGCGGCGAGGACCTGGTCTGGCGTGGGGAGAGTGCTGGACCTGGGGCGGGGCCTGGGGCTGGATCTGGTGCGGGGGCTGGGCATGAAGCGGGCGATCGGGGCTGGCGACCGCCCGATTCTAGGGTCAGGCCCGGCCGTCAGGCACCGCGCAGGCCGGCCCCTGGCGCCTGCCTGCGGCCCATGCGCAGCCAGCCCACCAGCGCGCAGGCCATGAGGGCGAAGCCGATGTAGCCATAGACCGGGTAGACCATGCCCACCAGCGTGATGAAGCCCGCGAAGCTGCCGCCCAGGGCCAGCACGCCCGCCACGCCCGTGCCCCAGCGAAAACGCGGCGTGCCGGCCGGCAGGATGCGGGCCACGAAGGCATAGAGCATGCCCACGGCCGTGTTGAGGATCATGCCGAAGATGACCAGCGACATCAGGTGCCCCAGCCAGGGCGAGATCTGCGTGGCCAGCGACAGCATGGGCATGGACAGGCCGCCCAGCGTGTCCATGCGCCAGTACATCGCAGCCGCGATCATCAGCATCAGCAGGCCCAGCAGCAGCCCGCCCGCCACGCCGCCCCACAGCGCCACGCGGCGCGAGCTGGCCTGCCCGCCCATGATCACCAGGAAGGGCATGCCGGCCACCACGTTGTAGGAGACGTAGAGCAGCGCGGCCACCAGCCAGTGGCCGGCGCCCCGGGGCTGGGCGGCGGCGGCGGCCTCCAGCGCGGCCATGTCGCCGTGGGGCGTCAGCAGCACGTAGCCGGCGACCACCACGGTCATGAACACCAGCAGCGGCGTGACGGCGCCGATGAAGGCGATCACCCGGCCCACGTCCAGGCAGACGATGAGCACCGTGGCCACGGTGGCCAGCACGCTGCCCCAGACCTCGGGCAGGCCCAGCCACTGGTGCAGCAGCGAGCCTGCGCCCGCCAGCATGACCACGGTGATGGCAAACAGGAAGAAGGTGATCAGCACATCGAACACCATGCCCACATGCCGGCCCAGCAGGGCCTGCACCACCTCCTTGTGCGAGCCGGCCTGCAGGCGCTGGCCCATGGTGGAGAACGCCATGGACAGGAAGACGAAGGCCAGGGCCGCCACCAGGCAGCCCGCCAGGCCGATGGCGCCAAAGCCCGCGAAGAACTGCAATATCTCCTGCCCCGAGGCGAAGCCCGCCCCGACGATGACGCCGACGAAGGCGCCGGCAATCCTGCTCACTTCCTTGAATGCACCCATGCCTGTCTCCTTGGATTGTTGTGTGTTGCGGGGGCTGAAAAGGTGAAAAAGGGATGACGGCTCAGGCAGCGAAGCGCGCCGGACTCAGCCGCAGGGCATCGACGCCCTGCGCCAGCAGCTCGGCGGGCAGCGGCTCGCGCATCAGCAGCGCGGCCGCGGCGGCCGAGGCGCCGGCTGCCGTCTGTATGCCGTAGCCGCCCTGCCCGGCCAGCCAGAAAAATCCCTCGCGCTGCGCATCCCAGCCGATCACGAAGTCGTCGTCGGGCGCAAAGCTGCGCAGCCCGGCCCAGACATGGCGCGGCCGGCGTATGCGCAGGCGGGTCAGTGTCTCGATGCGGTCTATGCCCATGGCCACGTCCAGCTCCTCGGCCACCACATCGTGCGCCGGCACGGGATCGGCATTGGCGGGCGAGCCCAGCAACTGGCCTGCATCGGGCTTGAAGTAGAAGCTCTCGTCCACGCCGATCACGGCAGGCCAGCCGTGGATGTCCTCGCCCTCGGGTGCGGCAAAGGTGAAGGCCGAGCGGCGCCGGGGCTCGATGCCCAGCGGCCGCGCGCCGCACAGCCGGGCCACGGCATCGGCCCAGGCGCCTGCGGCATTGACCACGGCGCGGGCACGGACCTGCGTGCCGTCCTGCAGCGCCAGCGTCCACAGGCCCTGGCCATCGCCATCCACCTCACGCTCGGCGCCGGACAGTTCGGCGCCGCAGCGCAGCCGCGCACCGGCACGCGCCATGCCGCGCAGAAAGCCCTGGTGCAGTTCGGCCACGTCGATGTCCATGGCATCCAGGTCATGCACGGCGCCCACGAGCAGGCTCTCCTGCAGGCAGGGCACCAGGGCGCAGGCCTGGCGCGCGTCGATGCGCTCGGCGCGCAGGCCGTCGCGGCGGTACATGGCCAGGGCCTCGTCCAGCTGGGACTCCTGGCCGGCCGTTCCTATGTAGAGCACGCTGCGCGGCTGCAGCAGCGCGTGCTCGCAAAAACCTTCGGGCGGCGCGCTGTAGAAGCCACGGCTGGCGCGTGTCAGCGCGCGTATCTGCGCGGTGCCGTAGCTCTCCATGAACATGGCGGCCGAGCGGCCCGTGGCGTGGTAGCCGGGCTGCGGCTCGCGTTCCAGCACCAGCACCGAGGCGCCGCCCCCGGCCAGCCGCCAGGCCACCGAGGCACCGGCCATGCCGCCACCGATCACGGCGAAATCCAGAACCTGGCTTTCCATCATCCATCGCTCCATTTTTTTCCAATGAGAAAATTATCCGATAAGAAAAAAATGAGGCAAGCCCCTGGTCCTCGTGGTTTTCACCGGGGGCGCCGGACAAGAAAAAAGGGACGGCGCCTGGCCGTCCCTTGTGGCAATGCGCGCCGCGCGCTCAGGCCGGCGGCAGCTTTCCGTCCCAGCCACCGGCCAGGGCCTGGTACAGCGCCACGGCGGCGCGCAGGCTGCGCGCACGGCTGTCGGCGGCCGCGTCCTGGGCCGCATACAGGTCGCGCTGCGCATCCAGCACTTCGTACAGGCCCACGCTGCCCAGCTGGTAGCGGCGCTGCGCCAGTTGCTCGGCACGCTGGCGCTGCTCGGCGGCCTGGGCCAGGTGGGCGTCTTCGCTGCGCGTGCGCTGCAGCCGCACCAGGGCGTTCTCAGTGTCCTCCAGCGCCAGCAGCACGGTCTGCTGGTACTGGGCCAGCGCGGCCTGGGCGCCGGCCTCGCTGGCCGCGATGCGCGCCCGCACGCGGCCCACGTCGAGAAAGGACCAGTCCACGCCCAGGAACACGCTGCTGCGGGCGCTGGCACCCTCGAACAGCGAGCCGCCGTGCAACGCCGTGCTGCCCAGCAGCCCGCCCAGCGACAGGCGCGGGAACAGGTCGGCCGTAGCCACGCCGATGCGTGCCGTGGCCGCATGCAGCCGTGCCTCGGCCACGGCCACGTCCGGGCGCCGGCGCAGCAGGCCGGCCGGCGTGCCGGGGTCGATGGCCGGCGGCAGCTGCGGCAGGGCGGCAGGCGCATCCAGCGCGGCGATCAGCGCCTCGGGCGCCTGGCCCGTGAGCACGGCCAGCCGGTGCTGCGCCATGGCGATCTGCGCCTGCAGCGCGGGAATGCGCGAGCGCGTGGCCTCCAGCTGGGCCTGGGCGCGCGCCAGGTCGAACTCGGTGCCGCTGCCGTGCGCCAGGCGCAGCTGCACCAGGCGCAGCGTGTCCTGCTGGTTGGCCGCGTTGGCCTGCGCCAAGGCCAGGCGCTGCTGCCAGCCGCGCAGGTCGGCGTAGCTGCCCGCCACCTGGGCCGCAATGGCCACCTGCAGGGCCGCCAGGTCGGCCGCATCGGCGCGCAGGTCGGCATGCCGCGCCTCGATGCTGCGCCGCACGCGGCCGAACACGTCGATCTCCCAGCTGGCCGACAGCCCGGCGGTGTAGCTGCGCTGGCTGCGCGGGCCATAGAAGGCCTCGCTCTCACTGAGCTTTTGCTGCGTGGCCCGGCCCGACATCGTGCCCGTGGGCAGCTGGTCGAAGCGGCTTTCGCGCAGCAGCGCCTGGGCACCGTCCAGCCGCGCCAGCGCCACCTGCAGGTCCTGGTTGTCGCCCAGCGCGCGCTCCACCAGCTGCGTCAGCTGCGGGTCCTGGAACTGGCGCCAGAAGGCGGCGTCGGGCTCGGCCTGCGGGGTGGCCGGTGCAGGCTCGGCCCGCGCGAACTGCGCCCCGGCCTGCGGCGCAGCAGGCGCCTTGAAGTCGGGGCCGACCGCGCAGCCGCCCACCAGGGCGGCGGATGCCAGCGCCAGCGCGTGGCGGCTCAGGGACTTGCGTATCTCAGGCATGTGGGGACTCCAGGGAAGCGGGCTGGGCAGGCCCGGTGGAATGCGCAGGCGCATGCCCCGTCAGCGCGCGGCCCGAAAGCCGGCGCAGCGTGACGTAGAACACCGGCGTGAGGAACAGGCCGAACAGGGTCACGCCCAACATTCCCGAGAACACGGTCACCCCCGTGGCCGCGCGCACCTCGCTGCCCGCGCCACCGCCGATGAGCAGGGGCACGGCCCCGGCGATGAAGGCGATCGAGGTCATGACGATGGGCCGCAGCCGCAGGCGACAGGCCTGCAGCGCGGCATCGACGATGCCCACGCCGCGCAGCTCCAGCTCGCGCGCGAATTCCACGATCAGGATGGCGTTCTTGCAGGCCAGCCCCATCAGCACCACCAGTCCCACCTGCACGAAGACGTTGTTGTCGCCGCCGGCCAGCCAGACGCCGAACAGCGCCGCGCAGATGCACACGGGCACGATGAGGATCACGGCCAGCGGCAGCGTCCAGCTTTCGTAGAGCGCGGCCAGCACCAGGAAGACCAGCATCACGGCGATGGCGAAGACCACGGCCGCGGCATTGCTCTGCTCCACCTGCTGGTAGCTGAGGTCGGTCCAGGCCAGCTCGATGCCGCGCGGCAGCGTGCGCTGCGCGATCTCCTGGAGCTTGGCCAGCACCTCGCCCGAGGACAGCACGCGCGGGTCGGAGTCGCCGATCAGATCGGCCGCCGGGAAGCCGTTGTAGCGCAGCACCGGGTCGGGGCCGAAGCTGGGCACCACGGTGACCATGGAACCTATGGGCACCATCTCGCCGCGCGCATTGCGCGTGCGCAGACTGGCGATGTCCTCCACGGTCTGGCGGTGGTCCGCGTCGGCCTGCAGCATCACGCGCCAGACGCGGCCGAAGGCGTTGAAGTCGTTGACGTAGACCGATCCCAGGTAGGCCTGCAGCGTCTGGAACAGGTCGGTCAGCGCCACGCCCTGGGCCTTGGCCTTGGTGCGGTCCACCTTGACTTCCAGCTGCGGGATGTTGGACTGGTAGCTGCTGACCGGGTAGGTCATGCCCGGTGTCTTGGCGATCTCGGCCTGGAAGGCCTGCAGCGCCTGCTGCAGCGCCGCGTAGCCCAGGCCCGCGCGGTCCTGCAGGAACAGCGAGTAGCCCGAGCCGTTGCCCAGGCCCTGGATGGGCGGGGGCATCAGCGCATAGGCGAAGCCGCCCTCGATCTGCGAGAACTTCGCGCCCAGCTCGGCATTGATGGCCTCGGCGCTGCGCGTGCGCTCGCCGAAGGGCTTGAGCATGATGTAGGCGCTGGTCAGGTTGGGCGTGGTGGTGGACTGCAGCGCGTTGAAGCCCGCGAAGGCGGCGACCATGTCCACGCCTTCCACGCTTTTGGCGGCATCGACCATCTGGCGCGTGACCGCATCCGTGCGGTTCAGCGAAGCCCCTTCGGGCAGCTTGGCGCCGCCGAACAGGTACAGCTTGTCCTGCAGCGGGATGAAGCCGCCCGGCACGGCCTGGAACAGCACGGCCGTGCCCGCCAGCAGCGCCGCATAGACCGCGAACACCAGGCCCCGGCGGCGCAGCGAATGCCCCACCGAGTTCTGGTAGCCGTGGGCGCTGCGGTCGAAGAAGCGGTTGAAGGGCCGGAAGAGCCAGCCCAGGCTGCGGTCCAGCCCGCGCGCCAGCGGATCGCGCGGCGCGCCGCGCGGCTGCAGCAGCTTGGCCGCCAGCGCGGGCGACAGCGTCAGCGAGTTGATGGCCGAGATCACCGTGGAGATGGCGATCGTCACGGCGAACTGCTTGTAGAACTGACCCGTCACGCCGCTGAGAAAGGCCATGGGCACGAAGACCGCGCACAGCACCAGGGCGATGGCGATGATGGGGCCCGAGACCTCCTTCATCGCCAGGTGGGCCGCCTCCAGGGGCGTGTGCCCTTCCTCGATGTAGCGCTCCACGTTCTCCACCACCACGATGGCGTCGTCCACCACGATGCCGATGGCCAGCACCAGGCCGAACAGGGTCAGCGTGTTGATGGAGTAGCCCAGCAGGTACAGCCCCGCGAAGGTGCCGACGATGGACACGGGCACGGCCAGCAGCGGGATGATGGAGGCGCGCCAGGTCTGCAGGAAGACGATGACCACCAGCACCACCAGGATGACGGCCTCGATCAGCGTGCTCTGCACCGCCTTGATGGAGTCGCGCACGAAGACCGTGGGGTCCCAGACCGTCTCGAAGGCCACGCCCTCGGGCAGGTCCTGGGAGAGCTTGTCCATGGCCGCGTAGACCTGCTCGGCCACCCCCAGCGCATTGGCGCCGGGCGACAGGAAGATGCCCACGGCCGCCATGTTCTTCTTGTCGCTCCACGAGCGCAGCGTGTAGTCGCTGGCGCCCAGCTCGATGCGCGCCACGTCGGCCAGGCGCACGACCTGGCCGTCCGCACCGCCCTTGAGCACGATGCTGCCGAATTCCTCGGGCGTCTTCAGCCGCCCGCGCACGTTGATGGACAGCAGCTTGTCCGCGCTCTGCGGACTGGGCTGCGCGCCCAACTGCCCGGCCGAGACCTGGATGTTCTGCTCGCGGATGGCGGCAATCACCTCGGGCGCCGTGAGCTGGCGCGCGGCCACCTTGTCCGGGTCCAGCCACACGCGCATGGCGTAGTCGCCCGCGCCGTAGATGCCCACGTCGCCAATGCCCGGAATGCGCGCCAGCACGTCCTTGATCTTGAGCGTGACGTAGTTGCGCAGGTACAGCGCGTCATGCTGGCCGTCCTGGGAGACCAGGCCCACGTACATCAGCGGCGTGGACGACTGCTTTTGCGTGGTCACGCCGAACTGGCGCACCTCCTCGGGCAGACGGCTCTGGGCCTGGCTGACGCGGTTTTGCACGCGCACGGCGGCCGTGTCGGGATCGACGTCGGGGCGGAAAGTGGAGACCACCTGCAGGCTGCCGTCGGACGCCGCGACCGACTTCATGTACATCAGGCCTTCGACGCCGTTGATGGCCTCCTCCAGCGGCACGGCCACCGACTCGGCGACCTCCTTGGGATTGGCGCCCGGATAGGTGGCGCGCACCACCACGCTGGGCGGCACGACCTCGGGATACTCGCCCACGGGCAGCTGCGGAATCGCGACCAGCCCCACGGCGAACAGGATGATGGAGAGCACGACCGCGAAGATCGGCCGGTCTATGAAGAATTTGGAGAAGTCCATGCTGCTTCCCAGTTCACTGCGCGGCCACGGCCGACGCCTTGGCCACCGCCGCCTGCCCATCGCCGGGCGCTGGCTTGGGGCTGATCGGCATGCCGGGGTAGTAGATGCGCTGCAGGCCACCGACCACGAGGCGGTCGCCCGCCACCAGCCCCTTGTCCACCACGCGCCGGCCATCGACCATGCGGCCCAGCTCCAGGTCGCGGCGCTCGGCCTTGTTGCCCTCGCCCACCACATACACGTACTTGCGGTCCTGGTCGGTGAGCACGGCCTTGTCGTCGATCAGCAGCGTCTGCCGCTCGCCGCCCAGGCCCTGCGCGTCTTGCAGTTGCACGCGCGCGAACAGGCCCGGCGTCAGCAGGCGGTCGGGATTGGGCAGGCGGGCGCGCATGCGCACCGTGCCCGTGCCCGCGTTGAGCTGGTTGTCGGTGAAGTCCAGGCTGCCCGCATGCGGAAAGCCTTCGTCGCCGGCCAGTCCCACACGCACGGGCCGCTGCGCGCCGGGCCGTCCCTTGGCCTCCCTGGCGGCCTGCTGCTGCCGCAGGAAGCTGTGCTCGTCCGCATCGAAGTAGACATACACCGGGTCCTGCGAGACCACGGTGGTCAGCACGCTCTGGTCGGCCTGGGCCAGGTTGCCCACGGTGAGCAGGGCGCGGCCCGCGCGGCCGGAGACCGGCGCGCGCACCTCGGTGAAATCCAGGTTGAGCCGGGCTGCCGCCAGTGCGGCCTCGGCGGCGCGCACCTGGGCGGCGCTCTGGGCCAGGGCGCCGGCGCGCGTATCGGCCTCCTCGCGCGAGACGGCATGCTCGGCCACCAGCTGGCGGGCGCGCTGGTCCTGGGTGCGGGCCAGCGCGGCGCCTGCGCGCGTGCGCTCCAGCTCGGCCTCGGCGCTGGCCAGGGCGGCGCGGTAGGGCCGCTGGTCGATCACGAACAGCAGCTGGCCTTTCCTGACCTCCTGCCCCTCGCTGAAGGCAATGCGCTCGATATAGCCCGACACGCGCGGGCGCAGCTGGACCGACTCCACGGCATCGATGCGGCCGTTGAACTCGTCCCAGACACGCACGCTGGCCGGCACGACTTCGCTCACCAGCACCTCGGGCGCAGGCGGCGGACCGTCGCTGGCGTGGGCATCGCCCACGGCCTGCGGGCGGCAGCCGGCAAGCAGGGCCAGCGCCGCCAGGGCGCCTCCGAACAGGGCACGCCGCAACGGCGGCGGTGGAAGAACGGGCATGGATCGACTCTCCTTGAGGGGGATGGGCAAGGCCCTGCTGCCGGGGCAGCGGCGGGGCCGGGAAAAGGGGCGGGACCGCAGGCTCTGGAGGCCTTCCAGGCGGTTGCTCACAATGGGTTGCATTCTTCAAGTTCAAGTGAACTTGAAGTCAAGATCCGCGCGCAAAGACACCACGGAAATTGAGGACGGTTTGCCGGGGACATCGCTGGCCGGATCGGACAAGCGCAGCGGCAATTGACCAGGAACGACCTGAGAAAACCTGAAAAGACCTGAACAGGCGCGCACAGACGGACACACGCGCGTTGCCGCACCTGCAGGACGCCACCACTACACTGCAAGGCCATCTGACCCAGGGTGGCGGCCAGGTATCACCAGGAACCGCCAGGTACCGCCAAAAAGCGCCGACGAACGCCGACACCCTCCATGGAAAAGCACTGGATGCCTGCCGCATGAATCTGCTTGCTCACGCCACACTGTCCCGGCCACAGGGACGCAACGAACGCATCAGCACCGTGAGGGTGCTGGCCCTGGAGATGCCGGGCGGCGACACCACGGCCACCGCCGCGCGCCATGTCGTGACCTTGCAGGTCACGCAATTGAAGGCCGGCGTCGTCGCGCAGGTCGATGACAGCACGCTCACCCCCTTGCCCCAGGCGCTGGAGCCTGCGCGCCAGCGCGCGCTGGCCTACCTGCGCCAGCGCCTGGGCGCGGGCGATGTGCTGCAGTCCCATGAGGGCTTTGCGGAGCTGGATGCTGAAGCAGGCCCGGCGCCCTCCCCCGGCCAGGCCCCGGGACAGGCCACGGTGCCGCCAGGCCTGCCGGAGTCGGCCCTGCAGGCCGGCGCCATTTCCGCCCTGTGCAAACGCCTGGACGGCAGCGCCTGGCGGCTGATGCCCTCGGGCCAGCAGGCCCGGCTGGTGTGGCGGCTGGCCGAATATGCGGACCCCGCGCGCGGCGGCGCCGCCCAGCGCCTGCTGCATGCCCAGGTTCCACGCCTGGTGGCACTGCTGGGCACGGGGGACGATCTGCTCGACTACTGCCTGGCCTACCTCATCGGGCGCCTGGGCGATGGCGGCGCGGCGGTGGCCCTGCAGGCGCTCTCGCAGCGCGGCACCAGCGAGGCCACGCGCGACCTGGCGCACCAGGCCTGGCTGGCCCTGCTGGCGCCGCAGGAACGCCAGGCGGCGCTGCAGGAGTACCAGGCGCAGTGGGCCGGGATCAACCCGAAGGAGAACGGCCCGAAAGAGGATGGACCGCAGGCCGAACAGGCCTTCTTCCAGGCCCTTGGGCCACAGGCGCTGCTGGCGGCCGATGCGCTGGGCGCGCACGACGGCGCCGTCCACCAGCAGCTGCTGGCCTGGATGGAGCGCATCCCCTTCACGCGCGCCTGGTGGCCGGCCCTGCGGCGCATCCACAAGCGTGCCGAGTGGCGGCGCGACCACGCCCTGCTGGCCGTGCTGCATGCGCGCTTCGATGGCCCGCGCGACGAGGGTGCCGTCTTCAGCCGCGACACCTCGCTGTACCTGCGCCTGCGCGGCTGGCGCCAGCTGCGGCGCATGGCATCGGCCGACCACAGCGAAAGCGCCGCCCATGCCGCAGCCCTGCTCCAGGCCATGGACCGCTGCTGCGCGGGCCAGGCTGCCTCGCGCTCCGGCCGCCTGCCCGAATCGCGCTGGCTCATCGCCGCCAGGCTGCTGCTGCCGCGCTGGCCGCAACTGCATGCCTCGGCCCGCGCCCACACCTGGTACACCGACGAGCCGCTGGACCTGCAGCAGCTGCCTGCGCAGCGCGTCGAAGGGCTTTCGGCCATGTGGGACGCCCACCCCGGGCAACTGCTGCAACTGGTGGGCCGTTCGCAGTCCACGCTGCTGCTGTGGTCGCTCACGCGCGCCCTGCAGGACCAGAAGGCCTTTCTGGACGGCCTCGATGCAGCGGCCACCGCGCCGCTGCTGCACAAAACCTATGCACCGGCGGCTGCGCTGGGCCTTCAGATCGCGCAGCAGCGCATGGTCTCGCTGACCGACGATGCGGCACGCCGGCCCTGGCTGCTGGCGCTTGCGCAATGCGGCGACGGGCCTGCCGCCAGCTACCTGGGCGCCTGGCTGTCGCGTGACCGCGCAGGCGCCGCGCGCGATGCCGAACTGGTGGCCGCCCTGCTGCTGTCACCGGCCGCCAGCTCGCGCACCCAGGGCCTGGCCCTGCTGTTTTATGCCGATGGTGCAGCCGTGGCCCTGGCCTTGCTGGCGGCGCTGCCCACGCTGGAGGCCGAAAGCCCCGCGCTGGCCGATATCCGCGATGCCGTGCAGGCGCTGTTCGATGGCAACGGCCCGCTGGCCGCGCAGGCCGCCAGCGTCCCGGCCCCGCCGCTGCACCACCTGCTGGCGCACTCGGTGACGGCGCTGGTGGAGATGGCCACCGCCTGGCTGCTGGCACACCCGCAGGGCCTGCGGACCCTGCCGCCGGCGGCGCTGCGCGGGCTGCTGGAATCCGAGGAACCTGCGCGCATGGCCTGCGGCATCCGGCTCATGGGCAGCCTGGCCGATGACCTGCTGTGCGAGCAGGCCGACATGCTGGCCGGGTTCGCGGTATCACCACATGCCGCCTTGCGCGCAGCGGCAGCGCCCCTGGTCGAGCGCCTGGCCGGCACCGCCCTCTACAACACGCGCTGCAATGCCCAGATCGCCGAGCGCCTGCACGAGGTGCTGTTCCGCGCGGAAAAGGCCGAAGGCGTCCACGACGCGGCGCTGCGGCTGCTCACCGGCCCGCTGGCCGCCGTGGCCCCGGCCCGCGATGCCTCGGGCATCTGGCGCGCCCTGCAGGCCCAGGCCAAGGGCGCACAGCGCTACGGCGCCTGGGGCCTGAAGGCGCTGGACCTGCAGGCCTACACGCTGCGCCAGTGGTCCACGCTGGCCCGGCATGCCGATGCCGACGTGCGCGCCTTGAGCCGCCAGAGCATCGATGCGCAGCTCACGCCCATGGACCGGACCCGGCCCGAGCAGGCCGAGCAACTGCTGCCGCTGGCCGACGCCCTGTTTGCCGACACGCAGCAGTACGCGCGCGACATGTTCGGCCAGCGGCTGCCGGACGGCGCCCTGTCGCCGCAGCTGCTGCTCGGCTGGGTCGATCACGCCCAGCCCTGGGTGCAGGCCCTGGGCCGCCAGCGGCTCGCGCAGCACATGAGCGCGCCCGAGGCCAGCCTCTTCCTCACGCGCCTGGCTCAGCATCCCGCCACCAGCGTGCAGCTGTTCGTCACGCAATGGCTGCTCGCCCTGCCCGACGAGCCCGCACCGCAGCGCGCGGCGCGCCTGCAGGAGCTGCAGCCCTACTTCCTGGCCGTGCTCAGCCAGGTGCACCGCGCGCGCGCCAGCAAGACGCGCGTGCTGCATTTCCTGCGCAGCCAGGTGCAGGCGCCCGAGACCGCCGCCGTGGTGGCGGCCATCTTTGCGCGGCAGGTGGTCAGCGCCAGCCATGCCGACCAGCCCGACTATGTGGCCGGGCTGCGCGACATCGTGCAGCGCCATCCCCAGCTGGCGCAAAGCTTCATGCAGCCCCTGGCGGCGGAGCGGCGCGGCCAGGCCCCGTCTTCAACCTGAGCGCCGCAACAAGGCACGGAGTCGATCGGACATGGAATTTCGCTATCAGTACTACGGCAGCACGCAGGTCAACGACACGGCGGCCGAGCAGGCCTTCTCCTTCGCGCCCGACCTGCTGCGCCCACCCACGCGCTTCGACGGCCTGCTCCGGCGCGACGGCCCGGCCTACCTGCAGGTGCGCGAAGGGCTGTCCGCGCTGCACAGCGTGGTGGTCAGCGACCTGCGCACGCGCGGCCGCGACAAGACGGCCTACCGCGAATGGCTGCAGGAGCACGAAGCGCAAATGCTCGCCACCTTCATGGCAAACACCGGCGGCGCCCAGGCACGCGCCAAGGAAATCAGCGCCGAACTCAAGGACCTGCGCGAGACCCGCAACCAGGTGCTCTCCCCCTTCTACAAGGCCCAGCGCAAGTACTTCGACTGGCTGTTCGTGGCCAACCGCGATGCATGGTACGTGCTGGACCCCGTGATCACCGTGCACCCGTACCGGCTGCTGTTCGAGGCCTTCAGCCAGGACGAATCGAGCTACTGCGCGGTCAGCATCCGGCACGAGGCCTTCGAGCATGCGGGCGAGCGCATCTGCGGCACCACCAACATCGACTACTCGGCCAGCCTGTACGAGGAGTTCCAGAAGATCCGCAACTACCGGGACACGAGGCTGACGCTGGACCCGGCCGGCTTTGCCGTGCAGGTGGGCGGCGACCCCACGCTGCGCGAGGAAAAGATCGACCTGCCCGACAGCTGGCTGCGCGGCTTCATGCAGGTCTCCAGCGCCATGGCCCTGCCCGCCACCGTGCTGGAGCTGCACCCCATGGACCTGTTCAACATCTGCGCGCGGCTGCGTGCCCGGCGCGAGCGCCACGGCCCGCGCGCGCTGCGCTTCGAGCTGGCGCCGGCACAGCCGCCCACCGTGGTGTTCGAGCCCTGGGAGGAGCGCCTGGCCACCCGGCGCTCGCACGTCGTCAGCGATGCCATGGGCACGGGCGGCGGCACCATCCGCCTGTGGGGGCGCCGCCGCCTGCTCACGCTGGAGCGCCTGATCTCCCAGGCCACGCGCGTGCGCGTGCACCTGCTGGGCAGCGGCATGCCCAGCTTCTGGGTGATCGAGCTGGGCCTGGTCACGGTCACGCTGGGCCTGTCGGGCTGGAGCGCCAACGACTGGGCCGCCAGCGCGCGCTTTCACCTGATGGCGCCGCAGGCCGAGGTCACGCCTGCCCAGGTCGAGGCCGTGGGCCGGCAGCTGCAGTCGTGCTGGCAGGCCGGCGCGCAGGATCTGGCCCAGGCCACGGGCCTGTCCCCGGCCCAGGTGCACACGGCCATGACACGCTGGATGCAGGCCGGGCGCGCGGTCTACGACCTGGACGCCGGGCGCTACGCCTGGCGCGAATTGCTGCGCGAGCCGCTGACGGCGCAGCAATTGCAGCCCGCCAACCCCGAGCAAGACAAGGCGCTGGCCCTGGTGCGCGGCAAGGCCATTGCCCCGCCGCGCATCGACCGCAAGGACGGGTTCAGCCGCATCACCGGCCAGATCCCGCGCGCCGATGGCAAGCGCCTGTTCGACACCCAGCTCGAACTCGATGCCGATGAACGCCTGACCGATGCGCGCTGCAGCTGCAACCACTACCAGCAGTACCGGCTGCGCCAGGGCCCCTGCGAGCACATGATTGCGCTGCGCCTGGTGGCGCAGCCCCAGCTCGATGCCGCCCGCCAGCCGACCGGCCCGCAGATGAAGGCCGCAGGACAAGGAGAAATCGCGTGAACCGCTTCAATTGCTCTACACTGCCACGCGGAGCGACGCGCAGGCTCTTGCAACCCGGGTGGTGTTTCGCCACCCTTGTGAACTGCCGTTTCATGCACCACGGGCGCCGTTTTCACTGTGCCACCCCAGCGACGGTATGCGTTTTCCTGAGTGGCTTGCCACAAGCGAAACACGCATACCGTCGCGGGGTGGCGTCGAGCGAACAGCTCCCGTCCCGTGAGCCCTGCGGGCTCTTCGACGAGAAGCGCGTCGCTCCATTTCTTTGCCCGCCGCACAGCGGCCGGGCCCGCCTTGCAGGGGTGGCCGCATGAGCCAGCCGCAACCCACGCGCGCCGAGATCTACGAGCGCATCAAGGCATCGAGCAAACAGGAAGTCATCCTCGACGAGATGCAGCGCCTGGGCTTCTGGCCCAAGGGCGAGGGACAGCCGCAGCTGGCCGCCGCCCACATCCAGCGCGAGGGCGAGCTGCAGCGCGAACTGGCCGAGCTGCGCCAGCAAATCGCCGTGCGCCAGAACCCCGAGCGCGCATTGCGCCAGATGCGCAAGGAGCGCATGCAAAAGGCGCTGGCCCAGCGCGAGGAAACCAAACGCCGCCAGGCCCAGGAGCGCCACGACAAGGCGCTGGCCTGGCATGCCAGGCGGGCCACGCACGTGGGCTATCTGGGTCCCGGCGTCTCCGCTGCCCTGCAGGGACCGCAGGTCGGTGAGGCACAGCCTGCTGCCGGGCAACGCCGGCAGGCCGACCCGCAAAGGCTGGCCCGGCATGGCCTGCCGGAGCTTGCCGATGCGGCGCAGCTGGCCGATGCCATGGGCATCACCGTGGCCGAGCTGCGTTTCCTGGGCTTTCACCGCGAAGTGGCCCGCACCCACCACTACCACTCGTTCACCCTGCCCAAGAAGACCGGCGGCGAGCGGCTGATCTCCGCGCCCATGCCGCGCCTCAAGCGCGCGCAGTACTGGGTGCTGGACAACATCCTCGCCAAGGTGCCCGCGCATGGCGCCGCCCACGGCTTCCTGGCCGGCCGCTCCATCGTGAGCAACGCCGCGCCGCATGCGGGCCACGACGTGGTCATCAACCTGGACGTGAAGGACTTCTTTCCCAGCATTGCCTTCGGCCGCATCAAGGGCGTGTTCCGGCATCTGGGCTATGGCGAGGCCATGGCCACCCTCCTGGCCCTGTTGTGCAGCGAAAACCGCGCCCAGGCCTGGCAGGTGGATGGCGAGAAGCTCTTCGTCGGCGGCAAGGCGCGCGAGCGCGTGCTGCCCCAGGGCGCGCCCACCAGCCCCATGCTCACCAACCTGCTGTGCCGCCGCCTGGACCGCCGCCTGCTGGGCCTGGCCAGGCAGCTGGGCTTTGTGTACACGCGCTATGCGGACGACCTGACCTTCTCCGCCTCGGGCGAGGCCGCGCGCGACAACGTGGGCCGGCTGCTGGGCCGCGTGCGCTGGATACTGCGCGACGAAGGCTTCACGCCCCACCCCGACAAGGAGCGCGTGATGCGCAAGGGCCGCCGACAGGAGGTCACCGGGCTGGTGGTGAACGCGGACAAGCCCGGCGTATCGCGCGAGACGCGCAGGCGCCTGCGCGCCGCCCTGCACCACGCCACGCAGGCCAGCGCCGGCAAGCCGGCGCACTGGCAGGGGCAGGCAGCCCAGCCCTCGCAATTGCTGGGACTGGCGCAGTTCGTGTACCAGGTCGATCCCGTGCAGGGCGGGCCGCTGCTGGGCCAGGCCCGCCAGCTCACGCGCAGCCCCATCGACCGCGCCAACGATGCCCTGCGGCAGGCCAGCCGGCAGGACCGCGCGGCGGCGCGTGCGCAGGCGACCGCAAGCGCACAGTTCCGGCGTCTGGCCGCCAGCGGGCAGGCGCCTGCGCTGGCCAGCGGCAAGACCTGGTGGCAGCCGGCCGAGCCGGCGGCACCCGTGATCGAGAAGACCGACCAGCAGCGGCGCGAACAGCGGCTGCAAGAGCGCGAGGCCGCGCGCGCCCAGGCCGCAGCGGCCGCCCGGCCGGCCGTGGACACGCCGCAGCAGCAGCCCGCACAGGCGCCGGGCCCCGATGCACAGGCCCCCGGGCCATCGCCGATGCCCGGCCTGCTGGCCTACTGGGCGCAGATCGTGATCTGCTTCTTGCTGGGCACGGTGTTCCAGGCGCGCCTGATCACGCTGATCGGCATCGTGCTGGTCCTGCTCCTGCGCTACCGGCGCATACGGCGCTGGGATGTCTTCGCCGCTGCGATGGTGGTGGCCGTGCTGCTGGGCCTGGGGCTGCGGCTGTCGTGATGTTCGCGGGGCCGCAGGCCTCAGAGGCCTGCGGCCCCGCCCGCCACGGGCGCGCTGCGCAGCGCCAGGAAGCGGCGCGGCGAGGTGCCCACCGCCTTGCGGAACATGGTCACGAAGGCGGGTGCGCTCTCGTAGCCCAGGGCATCTGCCACGGTCTGTATGCGCAGCCCCTCGGACAGCTTTTGCAGTGCGGTGAGCACATGCAGCTGGCGGCGCCACTGGTTGACCGTGAGCCCGGTCTCGGCCAGGAACAGCCGCGTCATGCTGCGCTCGCTCATGCCGATGCGCTGGGCCCAATCGGCCAGACGTGCCTGCAGCTGCGGCTGCTCGCACAGGGCATTGGTCATGCGGCGCAGGCGCCGGTCGTGCGGCAGGGGCAGGTGCAGTCCTTCGGGCTGCGCCGCCTGGATCTCGTCGAGCAGCACCTGCATGAGCCGGCCATCGCCGCTGTCGGGCTCGTAGTCCTGCGGCAGGCCCTGCACGCGGTCCAGCAGCGCACTGAGAAAGGGCGAGACGGCCAGCGCATGGCAGGGTCCGGGCACGGGGCGCACGGCCCCTGACTCGACAAAGACCACGTAGCCGCTGGCCGCACCGCTGCAGCTGACGCGGTGCAGCGTGCCGCCCGGAATCCAGGCGGCGCTGCGCGGCGGCACCACGCAGACGCCCGCATCGGTCTCCAGCGTGATCAGCCCCGCATGGGTGACCATGAGCTGGCTCTTGCGGTGGGCATGGAAGTTCATCCCCCAGTCGCCGGGGCCCGACCGCATGGGCAGGACGATCACGGGACGGTCCACATGGTCGGGGTCCCACCTCTCGGGCAGGACTTTGAGCAGGGCGGAATCCACGGCATTCATGGTGTTTCTCTCAGTTCATGTCAATCGGTCATCAATCGGACCCGAGCAGCTCCCGTGCACGCTGCTGCGCCTCCTCGGGGGAGGCCACCAGCAGCATGGGATAGCCCCAGGCCTTGCCGAACATCTGTGCGAAGGCCTCGGCCTCGGCGCGCTTTTGCGCATCGGGCTCGGCGTGGACCAGGGCGCGCACCAGGCTTTTGAGCTCGGGGCGGCGGGCCTTCATCCACAGCACGACCTGCTTGCGCTCCTCGGGTGAGCGCTCCTCCTGGGACATGTCGCCGTCGCTGAAGAAGACAAAGGCCTGGCCGCGGGCCAGCAGGGCCGAGAAGTCCTCCAGCAAGCGGTCCACGGGCACGGCCTTGTCGCGCTCGTAGCCCATTCGGACCAGGGGAAAGCTGCTGCTGTCGATGTACATGGAAACCTCCGGCCAGTGCCATTCAATACAAATGAGACCCATTACTCTATGAATGAACGGCAGCTGCGTCATTGCAGCACTCGGCCAAAGAATTTCGCAGTCCGGCCAGGACGCTCGCATGGGCGGTACAGACCCGGTTGCCCTGTTCCTGCGCTTTCGCTCAGAATGGCCGCATTCTTCGAGTTCAAGTGAACTTGAAGTCAAGCCACGAAGGAAAGCCACCATGAAAACCGAGGATGATCCGCTGCTCAGCATCGGCGACGTGGCGCAGCGCAGCGGGGTCAAGGCCTCGGCGCTGCGCTTTTACGAGTCGCTGAACCTGATCGAGTCGGTGCGCAGCGCCAGCGGCCACCGGCGCTACCACCGCTCGTCGCTGCGGCGCATCGCCTTCGTGGTCTTCGCCCAGCGCATCGGCTTCACGCTGGAGGAGATCGCCGAGCAGCTGGCCAAGCTGCCCAGCCGCCATGTCCCCACGGGCGGGGACTGGCAGAAGATGTCGCGGGTCTGGAAGCAGCGGCTGGACGACCGCATAGGCGAGCTGCAGCGGCTCAGCGAGAGCCTGGACCAGTGCATTGGCTGCGGTTGCCTCTCGCTGCGCCACTGCGTGCTGCACAACCCCGGCGACCTGTGCGCACAGAATGGCCCCGGGCCGCGCCGCTGGCTGGGCGACCCGCCGCCCGTGGCCATGGGCGGGCCCTGCCCGGGCGGGCCTGCGCAGCACCCCGAAGACTGACTGAACCGGGGCCACACCTGCGTCAGGATCGACCGAACAGGTAGATCGAATCAACTATTTCCACGGATCAGCCGCTGTGCGACGTTGTAGCCGCGGGTTTGGCCTCCCTGGTCGCTGCTTTCCTTGACCGTGTGTCCCTGCGGGGTGTACTGCACTTGGGTTTGCTCGGGCTGCGCTATTGCGTCGAAGGGCGGGAGTCTGGCGTCGCAGGTGAACTGGTCGTCTGCGTTGCGGCTCCACTGTCCCACCTGATGGCCACTGAAGGTGCAGTTGCGCACGGCGTCTTACTGGTATTGCTCCGTGGGCAGGCCAAGTCCTTGAGTGGCTGATCTGGCGCGGCCCTGGCTAAGCGGTTCATAGACGTACTCAGTTTAGCTCAGGTCGTTGCCGATCAACTTCGTTAATTTCTGAAAACGCCTCATTTACCCCGTTCAATCCGATTAATAGCGCATCCTTTACCGAATTACCATCAAACATTTCAAAATCAAACGATTCATCTGGAGTTGATATTTCTATCGTCATTTTATCCATCAATCTTCTCGACTCAGTCGAACCATATGTTGGAGCAGCCTCTATTTTTTCTCTTCTCATGATTCTTGGATAGAATTTCCCGTTACCTTTTCTTATGATTTGAATAGCTATTTTCACCGATCCAAATACTCCATCATCAGGCGTCTCAATATTAGGCAATTCATATGTAGACATCACTTCTGACAAATCATCAATAGACAACATATTTACCTCACTTCGTGACAATGGCGTTTATAACAGCCTCTGGGAACCCTGGAATTAGCATCTTTTTGTGCGTGCCTTGCACGCACCATCTTTAGATGTTCAGGCCCACAGTGAGATGGCGCAGATCGATCATCTCGGCCAGACGCGGGCGAAAGAAATCGGCGGTGTCGGCAGGCTCGGGCATCAACAAAACTCCCAGAAATCAGCGTCTGATACAACGATTCTCGGGGATCGCCAGCCTATGCGAACCAGCGAAAATCCAGTGTTCATGCGGGTTGCCGGGGATTTGCAGGGCCGACTTGGTAAGCGGCGCGAACCGGCACGACTCCAAGATGTTCAAGAGGTGCGTGGACGCGATTCCTGCGATTGCAGACTTGGGAGGGCGCCCCCGTAAAAGACCATCGAAGCTGCACGCCGACAAGGGCTATGACTACAAGCATTGCCGTGCGCACTTGAGACAACGGGGCATCGCCAGCGGCATTACCAGGCGAGGCGTTGAGAGCAGCGAGCGACTGGGCAAGCATCGCTGGGTGGTGGAGCGGACGCACGGCTGGTTTGAAGGCTTCGGCAAAATGCAAATCCGCTTTGAACTATGACTGGATAACCTCGAAACGCTGCTGAAATTGGCGACAGCGTTCATCTGCGCTCGCTTCGTGGATCGGTGGTATTAGCCACTCTTATTGAGTAAGAATTTACGCTTTACCGACCTCCATTCACCTTCTAAATATGCACTCGCAAAATCATTTCCATCGAGAGCCAGCATTTTTAGTTGATTTTCAATCTTCAGCAATTCTTCGATAGAAGAGTTTAAATTCAACCCGTTTATTTTAGTCAACAAATCATCTAGCGTTATTGCTCCAAATGCCTCTTCCTCAGAGCCTTGCAGCATATCAAAATATGCAATAACTTTCTTCCCTATCTCTCCATATAAATCATTGCGATCTTCGCCTTGCTCGTACTCAAGACTGGATATTACAAAACTGCCCCCTCCCTTCCTGCTGGCCATAAATAGCAGATTTCCATCTGACAGCCTAACTGTCAAGATTGGTAAAAGATTATCCTCCATACATCCTCCTGCATTCTTGATAACACTCTATGTATCTTTCATCTGATTCAGAAATGCACTTCCTAAATTTCTCCGCATATTTTTCGGTACCCCGCCTTCCGTATATGGATGAATTATAGTGGCAGAATTTTCTTCTTGCTGAATCATCGAAATCACAATCCCTTTCGCACTTATCCCAATCAGAGGCTTTGCATTCACTGACAATTATATAAATGGGAATAAGCCACCAGGGACCTCTTGGAATCTTGATTTCCACCGGAAAGCCTGGATATGGAATACCTATACCTGAGGATGGAGCGAGACCAAGTGAGTCTTGAAATTTTAATGGTGATTGATTTGCATAAGAATATAGATTAACGCCATCATGGAGTCCAATTGGATCAACTTCAAGGTATCTTCCCAATATGACATATAGGCTTCTATAGAAATTAGAGTGATTACCTGACTCTGCATCCCAATACTGCCCAGGGAGTCTCAGATTTATCTCGTGCTTATTTTCCGATAGTATCCCTGTAATCCCAAATGCTTCTGCCCAAGCCTTCCACATCATTGCACCCTGTTTACTGCTGCTCAGCATCGGCGTTCCTAGATGATCCGTATGCAGATAGTGGACACTGGTGTTCTTGCTCGTCAATTGCGCATTGCTGACCTCCGCCTGCCAGATAGGGGCCGTGCTCCATAGCCCTTGCTGCGCTTTCTGGGGATCGAAGGCATACGCCCTTGTCATCTGCCCTTGCTCGTTGGCCTCGCCCAGCAGTCCCGTGTCGCTGTAGAAGAAGTAGGTGACCTTGGTGGTCTGGCCTTCCTTGACTTCTTTGGAAACGCGCCGCCCCAGGGGGTCGTAACGGTATTGGGCATCAATGTCTGGGGTGCTCTGGCCTGCCGCTGTGCTGGCATAGCGGATCAGCCGCTCCGCCGCGTTGTAGCTGTAGCTTCGTTCTCCTTTGTCACTGCTTTCCCTGGCTGTATGTCCCTGCGGCGTGTACTCGACCTGGGTTTGTATCGGCTGTGCCACCTTGTCGAAGGGCCGCAGGCGCGGGTAACTGGTGAGCTGGTTGTCAGCGTTGTAGCTCCACTGCCCCATTTGGTGGCCGCTGAAGACACGGTTGTGCACGGCGTCGTACTGGTATTGCTCGGTGGGCAGACCCAGGTCCTTGAGTGGCTGGTCTGGTGCAGCCTTGGTCAGCCTGTCCAGGTTGTCGTAGCCATACTCGGTGGTGCCCAGATCGCTGTCGATCTGAGTTATGTTGCCTGCCTTGTCGTACTGGTAGTAGCGACTGGCCAGTATCTGGGTGGTAGCGTTCTTGACCTCGATGGACAGCGGCCTTTGCAGCGCATCCAGGCTGATGGTTTTGGTGGCACCCGGCGTCTCGATGCGCGTGGCCGTGAGCCATTGGTAGTTGCCGTAGCGGATCTGGCTCTGGTCTGGCAGGGTCACCAGGCTCAGGCGCCCCTTGTCGTAGCTGTATTGGCCTGCGCTGCCGTCGGGGTAGCTGTGGCCGGCCAGTTGGCCGTCGGCGTTGTAGCTTTGGCCTACCGTGAAGCTGAAGCTACCCGTTTTATCGACCTTGCCGTAGGTCACCTTGTTCTGGGTGGTTCTTCCTTGCGCGTCCTTGTCGTAGGTGGCGCTGCTGATCAGGTTGTGCTGGCCGTCCTTTTGCTCGTAGGCGGTGAGCAGGCCGTCTGCGTCGTACTGGTAGCTGATGCGTTGGTCGGTTTCCGTGCCTTGGAGCTTGTGCTCTTCCTGCACCATGCGGCCGGCCTTGTCATAGGCGTAGCGGCGGGTGTTGCCTCCAGCGTCCGTGCGTTGTGTCAGTTGGCCTGCGGCATCGTAGGCATACAGAATGGCGCCGCCCATGGGGCGGGTTTCCTTGATCAGGCGCCCGGCTTTGTCGTATTCAAATTTGTGGGTGTTGCCCTTGGCGTCGGTCAGGCTGGTGAGCTGGTCGTGGGCATTCCAGGTCTGCTTGGTGGCCTGGGCCATGGGGTCGATGGTTTTGACGAGGCGGCCCAGGCCGTCGTATTCATAGATGGTGGTGCGGCCTGCGGGGTCTATGGTGGCGACCCTCTGGCCCAGGCTGTCGTATTGCTGGTGCTGGGTGCGGGTTTGGTCCTGCGTCGAGGGATTGGCCAAGTGCTGAGTGACGGCGGTTTGCCGGCCGTTCTGGTCGTACTGGTAGGTTTCCTTGTACGTGGGGTACTGGGTGGCGATGAGCAGCCCGGCCTGCGGGCTGTCGTCTTCGCCATATTCGTGGCCGATGGTGTCGCCTGCCGCATCGATGCTGCTGGCGATGCGGCCCCGGTGGTCGTAGGTGGTCTGCGTGACAAGACCGCTGGGGCTTGTGGTACTCAGGGGCAGGCCCGTGTTGTCGTAGGTGATGCGCGTGCCTGCGCCTTGGGTCTGGCCCGGGGCAATGGTTTCTATGACTCGACCTTGCGGGTCGTAGCGGGTTTGCTTTGTTCGGCCTGCTGCACTGGTGCTCTTCGTCCTTCGCCCTCTGGCGTCGTATTCGTGGCTTGTGGTCTGGTTCAGGGCATTGCTGGCCTGGGTCAGCCGGCCTGCTGCATCAAAGCCCAGCGTGGTGGTGTTGCCCAGGGCGTCGGTCTGCGTTGCAGGTAGACCCCTGGCGTCGTAGCTGGCCTGGCTGGTATGGCCCAGCGGGTCCGTGGCCTCGATCAGGCTGCCGTTGTTGTCGTAGCGGTAGGTGGTCGTTCTGCTGTCTTCTCCTGTGCCGTCGCCCGCGCCGGTGCTGCGGCTGGTCAGTTGACCGTAGCTGTCGTACTGGTAGCGCGTGGTGCGCTGTTCGGGCCGACCCAGGGCTTCGGTCCAGCTGGTGACGCGGCCTTTGTCGTCATGGCTCCAGGTGCTGGTGATGCCGCCCTGGTTGATGTGCTTTGTCCTGAGGCCGCGTACAGGCTCGTATTCGTATTGGTCCCGGCTGCCATCCGGGTAAATAATTTGCAGCGGCTGGTAGTTGTAGTCGTAGCTGGTGGTGGTGGTCAGGCCCCGTGCATCGATGGCGCGGGTCTGGTAGTTGCCGTCCCACAGGGTTTTGGCT
The DNA here is from genome assembly GCF_014170385.1 of Delftia sp. UME58. Lineage (NCBI taxonomy): Bacteria > Pseudomonadati > Pseudomonadota > Betaproteobacteria > Burkholderiales > Comamonadaceae > Delftia > Delftia sp. UME58. The sequence goes on along the minus strand of NZ_LZZV01000074.1, from coordinate 377 downwards.
GCGGGCTTGCCGTTGAAGGTTCTCTCCAGTTCGTTGCCTTCACGGTCGTAGAGATAGACGGTGGTGTTGCCCCGGCAGTCCAGGTAGGTGACGAGGAACTGGCGTTTTTCTCGCAGGTATTGGTTCTTGCCGGTGGAGGCGCAGCCCTGGGCATCGAGTTTGCCGACGCGGCCACCGCCCCAGAGGTTGGCGAGTTTGCTGGTGGTGCCGCTGGTGCCCGTGGGGTCCAGGACCTTACCGGCGGCGCCCAGGGTGAGCAGCGGTGCGGGGGCGGGAATGCTTTGGCTGTACTGGACCGTGACCTGGGCGCCCAGGGGGTCGGTGCGGCTGGTGAGCTGGCCGTTGCCGTCGTAGGTGTAGCTCCAGCGCTGGCCCAT
>NZ_LZZV01000073.1:0-806 GCF_014170385.1 Delftia sp. UME58 | reverse complement strand
GCTGGGCACCCGCCGGCCATCTATGCCATCTAAACCGCCCTAGCCGTGCCTAGCGCACCGGCCAGCCGTACATCAGGCCGCCGTCGCGGTACGACGCGTTCAAGCCGCGCGACAGCTTCAGCGGGCTGCTGGGGCCCAGGTTCTTTTCAAAGCTCTCGCCGTAGTTGCCGATGTGCTTGATGATGTTGAACGCCCACTTGTCGTCCACGCCCAGGTTCTTGCCCATGCCCGGGGTCACGCCCAGCAGGCGTTGCACGTTGGGGTTGGTGCTTTTCAGCATCTCGTCCACGTTCTTCGACGTGATGCCGTATTCCTCGGCTTCGAGCATGGCGAACATCGTCCAGCGGACCACGTTGAACCATTGCTCGTCACCCTGGCGAACCATCGGGCCCAGCGGTTCCTTCGAGAAGTTCTCGGGCAGGATGTCGTACTTTTCCGGGTTCTCAAGATTGGTGCGGGCCGCGGCCAGTTGCGACTTGTCGCCGGTGAACGCGTCGCAGCGCCCCACGGCGAAGGCGCGGATGATCTCGTCCAGGCGTTCCACGACCACCGGCTTGAAGACGATGTTCTGCGAGCGGAACCAGTCGGACAGGTTCAGTTCGGTGGTGGTGCCGGGCTGCACGCACACGGTCGCGCCATCCAGCTCCTTGGCGCTCTTCACGTTCAGGGACTTGTTCACCATGATGCCCTGGCTGTCGTAGTAGTTCACGCCGACGCCGATCAGGCCCAGGGTCGTGTCGCGCGTCAGGGACAGGGTCGTGTTGCGCGGCAGGACGTCCACTTCACCCGACTGCAACGCGGTGAAG
>NZ_LZZV01000072.1:0-622 GCF_014170385.1 Delftia sp. UME58 | reverse complement strand
TTCCGGTACACCGAACCCCTGACGCTGGTGGGCCTGCTGTTCCTGGCCTTGAGCCTGTTGGCGGCATGGGGCGTGCGCGGCCTGGAGGCCCGCCTGCAACGATATGGAGGAAAGCGATGAGCGCCAGCTTGAACATCAAGAACCTGCACAAGCGTTACGGAGAGCTGGAGGTGCTGCGCGGCATCAACCTGGATATTCCGGCCGGCCAGACGGTGGCGGTGATCGGCCCGTCGGGGTCGGGAAAATCCACCTTGCTGCGCGTGCTGATGACGTTGGACCAGCCCACCAGCGGCGACATCGAAGTCGATGGCCAATCGATGTGGAAGGACGAGCACGGCCGCCCCGTGGGGGCCAATTCCGAGCACCTGCGCCGCGTGCGCGGCAAGATCGGCATGGTGTTCCAGCACTTCAACCTGTTCCCGCACATGACGGCGCTGGGCAACGCGATGGAAGCGCCAGTGCATGTGATGGGCCTGCCCAAGGACCAGGCGCGCGAACGCGCCGTGGAATATCTGGACATGGTGGGCCTGGGCGACAAGCTGGACGTCTACCCCGCGCAGCTGTCCGGCGGGCAGAAGCAGCGCGTGGGGATCGCCCGCGCGCTGGCCATGTGCCCCGAGAT
>NZ_LZZV01000071.1:0-74175 GCF_014170385.1 Delftia sp. UME58 | reverse complement strand
GCTTTGTCCTGAGGCCGCGTACAGGCTCGTATTCGTATTGGTCGAGGCTGCCATCGGGGTGGGCGATGCGCAGCGGCTGGTAGTTGTAGTCGTAGCTGGTGGTGGTGGTCAGGCCCCGTGCGTCGATGGCGCGGGTCTGGTAGTTGCCGTCCCACAGGGTTTTGGCTGCGGGCTTGCCGTTGAAGGTTCTCTCCAGTTCGTTGCCTTCACGGTCGTAGAGATAGACGGTGGTGTTGCCCCGGCAGTCCAGGTAGGTGACGAGGAACTGGCGTTTTTCTCGCAGGTATTGGTTCTTGCCGGTGGAGGCGCAGCCCTGGGCATCGAGTTTGCCGACGCGGCCACCGCCCCAGAGGTTGGCGAGTTTGCTGGTGGTGCCGCTGGTGCCCGTGGGGTCCAGGACCTTACCGGCGGCGCCCAGGGTGAGCAGCGGTGCGGGGGCGGGAATGCTTTGGCTGTACTGGACCGTGACCTGGGCGCCCAGGGGGTCGGTGCGGCTGGTGAGCTGGCCGTTGCCGTCGTAGGTGTAGCTCCAGCGCTGGCCCATAACGTCGGTGGCCTGGGTGAGCAGCTGGCCGCTCCATTGGTAGCTGACGCTGCGCCCGGCACGGTCTTCGATGCGGGTGATGAGGCCATTGGTCAGCGTGGCCGTGTAGACGGTGCCGCCATGGTGGTCCAGGATGCGGGCCCGCGTGGCGCTGTCGTAGGCAAAGCGCACGTTGATGCCGTTGGTGTTGGCGTAGCCCAGGATGCGGCCTTGTGCGTCGTAGTCGATGCTGTTGCCCAGGCGGTCGTACCAGCGCCACTGTGCCAGGGGGTTCTGGGCACTGCCGCCTTCAGGAAGGCGTTTGATGAAGACGGGCGCGTTGTTCTTGCCTTTGGCGATGTAGAGGTCGGCCTGGCCGCTGCGCTCGTACAGGACACCCGCGCGCTCGATGAGCCGGGCGTCACGGCCCAGGGGGTCGAGTTCAAAGTTCAAAGGCGCCCAGGCCGGGTTGAGCCACCAGCGGCCCTGGCTCCAGCTGCGCACGATGTCCAGCGGGCCGCCCAGGACCTGTACGCGCAGGTCGAGGTGGGTTTCGGTGTACTCGCCGTTGATCCAGCGCACCTGGGGTTCGCTGGCCTGGGTGGTGAGGGAGTAGCCGGGGTCGCCTGGGCGGGTGAAGGCCGAGGGGTTGGCGTAGTCCTGGGCCTGGGCTGTTTGGGCCATGACCGTGATGACCAGGGCGGCGACGAATGCCGTGGATATGCGCGGGCCGGCGCAGCGCCAGCGATGCCTGTCGAGCATGGTGTTCCCTCTCCCTCATGTTTGCCTTGTATGGAAACTGCATTGCACGGTTTTGTGGCAATGGGAGGAAAGGGGTGCAGTCTGAAAATTAAGAGGACTGGTCTGATTTTTGAGGATGGAGGTCAGTTCGCCCGTGCTGACCGCAAGGCCCTGAGCAACTGGTGCGCGCAATCTGCTGCAGCAAGGCAGACTGGGCACGGCAGCTTTCCAGCAGGCGTTACTCGTCCACGGTGCTGTCGTTTTCGCGGAGGTGGGCCCGGGCCTATGTCCAGTTCGACGCAGTCTGCCCGCGCGCCTCCACCCAGCGGAACAGCGGCGCCACCAGCAGCAGCACGGCGATCAGCCGGCAGACCTGGAAGGCCGTGACCACGGGCACGCCCAGCTGCAGCACCTTGGCCGTGATGGCCATCTCGGTGATGCCGCCGGGCGAGGTGCCCAGCAGCAGCGTGACCCAGGGCAGGTCCACGGCCAGGTGCAGCAGCCAGGCAAAGCCCGCGCAGATCGCCATGAGCCCCACGGTACCCACGGCCACGGAGCCCAGCCAGCGCGGCGCGGTGTGCAGGAACTCGCGCTTGAAGCGCACGCCCAGGCTGATGCCGATCACCAGCTGCGCCGCATTGACCAGGGCCTGGGGCACGGCCGACAGTTCCTGGCCGCACATGGTCAGCAGCATGGACACCAGCAGCGCGCCCAGGAACCAGGGGTTGGCCCGCCTGAGCCGGTCCATGGCCCAGGCGCCCAGGCCCGTGAGCACGGCCAGCAGCGCCAGCCCCGGCCATTCGACGATGCGGATGCTGGGCGGCGTCAGCCCCTCCAGCCCGTGCAGGCCGCTCCACTGCAGGGCAAACGGAATGCTCACGGTGACGATGACCAGGCGCAGGCTGTGGCTGGCCGCCACCAGGTCGGTGCGCGCGCTCTCGCGCTCGGCCAGCAGCGTCATCTCCGATGCCGCGCCGATGGCGCCCGCGAAGTAGGTGGTGGCGCGCATCTCGCCGGCCGGGATCTGCGGCATGCGCGGCGCATGCACGCGGTACAGCCAGGCGCCGAAGCCCCAGCCCAGCAGCAGCGCCCAGACGATGGCCACGGCAATCGCCCACCACAGCCCCGCGATCAACTGCACCACGGTCGGCGTGAAATACAGGCCCAGCGAGGCACCGATGATCCACTGCCCGCCGTTGCGCAGCCGGCCCGAGCTGGCTGTGGGCGCGCCCAGGATGGAGGCCAGCGAGGTGGCGATCAGCGGCCCCAGCATCCAGGGCAGCGGCGTGCGCAGCCACAGGCACAGCTGGGCGGCGGCAAAGGCGCCCAGCAGGGTCAGCGAAATGCGAAGCAGGGGAATGGGGCGGCGCGCGGACATGAGGGCGTGGGCTCGTGGGCGAAAGGCAGGGCAAGGCCGGAAGCCTGCGAGTATCGCCGCGCCTGCGCCCGCGCGCTGCAGGCGGCACTGCCGAAGCGCTACCGGCGCGACAGGTCTGCGCCGCGCCGCACGGCCATCTCACGGCCCATGGCCGCCTGCGTTGCCTCTGGCAGCAGGCCGCGCGCCTGCGGGTAGGCCAGCCGCTCTTCATTCTCGACATGGCTGGCATAGCAGGCCGCGAAGCGTTCGAACACCGCCTCGTCAGCCGCGCCAAAACCCTGGGACCGCCCCTCGGCCATGTCCAGCAGCGGCTGGCGCGCCAGTGCCCAGTCGGCGCTCATCAGGCCGTGCTCGCGCTGCAGGCGCTGCACCAGGGCCACGGTCTGCGCATCGCCCTGCTCCAGCAGCGGCGGGAAGACATGCAGCTCCTCATCCTCATGGTGCAGCGGCGCCGCCTGGTCGAAGTAGCGCAGGATATCGCGCGCCGCCTGGCGTGCGCTGTCGTCGCAACCTTTGGTCTGGAGATGCACGCGCAGCCGGTCCAGCAGCGCCAGCATGCGCAGCACGCGCTCGTGGCAGGCTTCGAGCATCTCGAAGGGCTGGTCGAAGCCCGTGCCGGGCGCGCGCCAGCCGGGCACGGCATCGCCCTGCGGGCGCGGGGCCACGGTAACTTTCACCCACAGCTCCCCAGATGGCCGCAGGCCGTGCAGTACTCGCAGCCGTCCTTGCGGATCACGGCATGGGCGCCGCATTCCTCGCATTTGCGGCCGGCCATGACCATGGGGTCGGTGGCCAGAGCTTCGGGCTCGGGCAGCGGCGACGGTGCGGGCGGCGCGCCGCTGCCGCGCCGGGACAGGATGTTCTGCACCGCATAGGCGATGGCGGCCACCTCGGAGTCATGCCACATGGGCACACGCGTGCCGTCGTCGCGCTGGTGGGTGCCCAGGCGCACGGGGCCCCGGTCCCAGGCCACCTTGCGCATGTCGCTGAGGGCGCGCTCCAGGAAGCCGCCGCGTGCAGCCAGCGACAGCAGGCGCATGCTGGATGTCACCCACTGCTGGGATTCGCCGCTCTGGCCCACGGGCATGAAGAATTCGATGGCGCGGTCCACCGTGCGGCCATCGGGCAGGACCACGGGCAGGAAGGAGACGACCAGGTACAGGCGCTTGGGGCCTTGCTGGGTCCAGTACTCGATCTTCTCGGCCACGGCATCCAGCGCGCCCTGCGGGCGGCTTTCTATCACGGTGCGCAGCGGGTCGGGTGCGGAAGCCGCTACCCCTGCCGGCGCGGGGGAGGCCGGCTTTTCAGCAGATTCGGGCGCATGGGTCTCGAGCACGGCGCCCAGGATCGTGTTGGGCCGGTAGGTGGCCAGGCCCTTGAGGCCGGCCTTCCAGGCCTGGCGGTACAGGTCCTTGAAGTCCTCGTAGGGATAGTCGGCGGCCACGTTGACGGTCTTGGAGATCGCCGTGTCCACGAAGGGCTGCACGGCCTGCATCATGGCGATGTGGCCGGCCGCAGGCATCTGCAGCGCGCTGACGAAGTAGTCGGGCAGCTGCTGCACGTCGCCGCCCAGCGAGCGGTACAGGCGCCAGGCATGGTCCTCGACAGCGTACTCGGCGCTGCCGCCATCGGCCGTGCGTTTCTTGCGCTTGTAGGTCCAGGAGAACGGCGGCTCTATGCCGTTGGAGGCGTTGTCGGCAAAGGCCAGGCTGACCGTGCCCGTGGGCGCGATGGACAGCAGGTGGCTGTTGCGTATGCCGTGCGTGCGTATGCGCTGGCGCAGCGCCTCGGGCAGGCGGCTGGCGAAGGTGCCTTCGGCCAGGTAGCCATCGGCGTCGAACTTGGGGAAGGCCCCCTTCTCGCGCGCCAGCTCCACCGAGGCGCCATAGGCCGCATCGCGCATGCGCTCGGCAATGCGCGCGGCCATGGCCCGGCCGTCGGGCGCGTCGTAGCGCAGGCGCAGCATGGCCAGCGCATTGCCCATGCCGGTGAAGCCCACGCCGATGCGCCGCTTGGCCTCGCTTTCCTCGCGCTGCTGCGGCAGCGGCCACCAGGTCAGCTCCAGCACGTTGTCCAGCGCACGCACCTGCACGGCCACGGCGCGCTCGAAGGCCTCGAAGTCGAACACAGGCTCGCCCGCGAAGCCGAACGGATGGCGCACGAAGCGCGTGAGGATGACGGGGCCGAGGTCGCAGCAGCCGTAGGAGGGAAGCGGCTGTTCGCCGCAGTTGTGCACATACAGGCCATTGGCGTCGAAGGCGTGGCAGTCTGCCACCGTGACGTCATAGACCATTTCCTCGCCGTCGCTCTCCAACGTCTGGACGGTGGCAGTGAAGCGCTCACGGTTCGGGGTGCGCCGGTACTGGGCCAGGGCCTGTTCCAGCCGTTCGGCCTTGTCGGTGTCCGCAAGGCCTATGCGGTCGGCGAAGATGCCAAGGTTGTCGCCGCTGATGACCAGTTCATGCTGTGCCTGGGTTGCATAGTCGCGCTGGCCGCCTTTGCCGTCGGGCATGGTGCGCAGTTGGGCTGGCCGACGGTTCTCATAAATCGTCGACGCCATGCCCTGGCGCTGCAGCATGCGCTGCACGGTACGCAGCAACTCAGAATCGCTCTGGGACAGGCGCAGGCTCACGCCCTTGCCCTGTGTGCCCTGGACCGATCCATCGGCATCAAACAGGCCGCGCAGCAGCCCTGCGGAGAATGCAGAAGAGGCCGCTTCCATGGACTTGGTGATGCACTTGCGCCCTGGCTCCATCCCCATGCCAAGCGCCAGATCGCGCAATGCGGCACTGGCCATGCGCGCCTCGCCACGTCCCGCCACTGGCCGCTGGAATCCACGGAAATCCGCGCGGTGGCGCAAGCTGGCCGCTGCAGCCTCAGCGGCCTGCATGATGCCTGCCGCGCCCGTGGCGGCATAGGCCACCGCACTGCTGGCGTTGCCTGCGACCTGGCGCAGCTCGGGCGCCCATACGCTGATCACGGCCTTGTCGGCCTTGAGGGTTCCATCGCCTATCAGCAGGCCCAACAGGTAGCCTTCGGCCTCGGTGCCCTGCCCATCCCAGCCTTGAAACGCACGGTGGTTGTGCAGAAGTACCTCGTCGCCTGCCTGCAGTTGGGCGGCCGGAGTCCATTCAGCCTGCAACGCATAGCGCGTGCGGCGAGCGACACGCCGCACCAGATGGTCTGCGGTCAGGCGCAGCACCTGGCCCTCGCGTGTGGTCAGCCGCAGCACCGGCTTGCGGCCGGTGGCAAAGAAGCCCGCACTTTCGGTGGCGTAAACCTGGCCGTCGACCACGGCGCCAAATGTCTTTCCGACAAGGTCTGCAACCTGGGCTGGCCCCAACTCGGTGAGTACCCAGGTATCTGCCGTGACGCAAGGATTCGTCGCCGCGATCTCCTCGCAGTAGCGCAGGTTGTTGTCGTCGTTGATGTGGTCCAGGAAGAGGATGCCGGGCTCGGCGAAGTCGTAGGCCGAGCGCATGATGGTGTCCCACAGCGTGCGGGCGGGCAGGGTCTGGTAGACCCACTGGCCGTCGGCGCGCTGGTGGGCACCCTGCTCCAGCAGGGCGGTGCCGGGGCGGGCGCGGTGCACCAGGTGCCAGGGCTGGTCTTCGGCCACGGCCTGCATGAAGGCGTCGCTGACGCCGACCGAGACGTTGAAGTTGTTCCAGCGGCCCGGCGTGCGCTTGGCGGTGATGAATTCGAGCACGTCGGGATGGTCGATGCGCAGCACGCCCATCTGGGCGCCGCGCCGCGCACCCGCGCTTTCCACGGTGGCGCAGGACTGGTCGAAGACGTTGATGTAGCTGCACGGGCCCGAGGCCAGCGAGGCGGTGGCGCGCACCTCGGCGCCGCGCGGGCGGATGCGCGAGAAGTCGTAGCCCACGCCGCCGCCACGGCGCATGGTTTCGGCGGCTTCGCGCAGGGCTTCGTAGATGCCGGGGTAGCCGCCGTCGTCCACGCCCTGGATGCAGTCGCCCACGGGCTGCACGAAGCAGTTGATCAGCGTGGCCTGCAGGTCGGTGCCGGCCGCGCTCATGATGCGCCCTGCGCCTATGGCGCCGGCCTGCAGGTTGGCCAGGAACAGGGCCTCGCATTCGGCGCGGCGCGCTTCGGGCTCGACCGAGGCCAGGGCGCGGGCCACGCGGGCGTAAAGCTCGCCCACGCCGGTCTCGCCGTCCTTGAGGTATTTCTCGCGCAGCACATCGAGGCTGATGGGCTGCAGATCCGCCGCGTCCTGTGCGCGGCCCAGGTTTTCGCGATGCATTGGCATGGCTCCCGTGTTGACTTGCCTGCCGCCGTCCCTGGCACTTGCTCGGGCCTCAGTCGACAAGCACTTGTCCATCATGCTCCACGTAGGGCGGGTACGGCCCGGTGCCGCTGTGCGGAGCTTGAGATGCCGCAACAAAGCGGCCGGTCTGGACATCGAAGACGTGGACTTCGCCGTCCTCGATGACATAGTGCCAGCCGTGCAGGCTGAGCTGGTGCGTCTCTACCCGCGATCTCACCATGGGATAGTCCATCAAGCGTTCGAGCTGCAGCACGACGGCGCGCTGCTCGGTGCGGCGCAGCGCCTCGGGGCCGGCCTGCACGGGCAGCACGGCCTCGCGGCCCAGGTCCAGCCAGCGCTGCAGGTTGCGCGCCTCGGGCGAGACTTCTCCATACAGGGCCTTGATGGCTCCGCAGTGGCTGTGGCCGCAGACCACGATGCGGCTGACCTGCAGGTTGAGCACGGCGAATTCGATGGCCGCCGCCGTGCCGTGGTGGCCGTGCGATCCGTCGTACGGCGGCACGAAGGCGCCCACGTTGCGCACCAGGAACAGCTCGCCCGGCGGCGCCCCCGTGAGCAGGTAGGGCACGAGGCGCGAGTCCGAGCAGCCGATGAACAGCGTGGTCGGATGCTGGCCCTCTTCGACCAGGGTGCGGAACTGCGCGCGGTACTGCGGGAAGGCGTGCTCGTGGAAGCGCCGCAGGCGCAGCAGCAGTTCATCGTCGGGCATGGGCACTTCCCCGGCTATTGCACCAGCGGCGAGTCGGCCGCAGCGATGCGCACGCCCACCACCTCGCACTGGCCGGCCAGCAGTTGCAGGTACTGGTGGAGCGCGCTCACCCAGGTCTGCTGGTGCAGGGCCTGGGCGACGGCCGGGCGTGCCTGCTGCCAGTCGGGCAGAACGCCCGCCTCGCGCGCGCAGACCTCGACCACATGCAGGCCGAAGCGGCTGTGCACCAGGCGCGGCAGCACGCCGATTTCCTGCGAGGCAAAGACATCGCGCGCGAATTCGGGCGCGCAGTCGCTGCGGCCCAGCCAGCCCAGTTCGCCGCCATGCTGGCCGCTGGGGCAGTTGGACCATTGGCGCGCAGCCTCGGCAAAGCGCAGGCCGCCGTCGTCGGCGCAGCGCAGCTCGATCAGCAGGGCCTCGGCCCGCTGGGTGAGGGCACGCACGTCCACGCCGGGCGTGACGGCAAACAGCACGTGGCGCAGGCGCACGCGCTCGCCCTGGGCGAAGCGCGCGGGGTTGGCATCGAAGTGGCGGCGGCAGGCATCCTCGCCGGGCTCGGGCAGGTGCAGCGATTGCTCCAGCAGCTGCTCTATGGCCTGGGAGGCGCGCTCGCTGATGACGCCGTCGTCGCCGGCCGCATCATCGGCGCCCAGCAGGCCTTCGCGCTGGGCCGCCTGGCGCAGCAGCTCGGTGCAGGCGCGCTGGCGCAGTTCGCGCTCGGGCGGGCGCTGTCCGGGTGCGTGCAGCGGCGTGTTGTTGATGCGGGCCACCTCGGCACCGGCCTCGCCCACGGGCTGGAAGGCCGGCACTTCGGGAATCGCCGGGAGATCCCCCATCGGGGCAGAAGAAGTAGAAGAAGAAGAAGGGGTTGAAGACGCGCAGCCGCAGTGGCCGCCGCCCGATCCGTTGCATCCATGTTCCATGTCGATCTCCTCAATGGCCGGGCTTGGCGTCACGGCGTGCCGACGATGCAGGCAGGCCCAGGCGGCGCGAGCGCACCAGCTGGTAGGGGCGCAGCAGGTAGGCCAGGGTGCCGAAGCCGCTCCAGACGTGGACCAGGCGCGTGAACGGAAAGACCAGGAAGATGCTCATGCCCAGGAACATGTGGGCCTTGAACACCCAGCCGGCCTCGGCCAGCAGTTCGGCCGCGCCGCCACGGAAGGTGACGATGCGCTGCGCCCATTCGGCCAGGGCCATCATCATGGAGCCGTCCATGTGCTTTGCAGACAGCGGGATGGTGGCCAGGCCCAGCAGCAGCTGCAGCCACAGCAGCCAGAGGATGGCGATGTCGCTGAACCTGGAGTTGGCGCGGATGCGCACGTCCGACAGCCGGCGGTGCAGCAAGATGGTGAGGCCGATGAAGCCCAGCGTGCCCGCGATGCCGCCGCTGACCATGGCCAGCAGTTGCTTGGCGCCTGCGGCCATGAAGGGCTCGTAGACGAAGTGCGGCGTGAGCATGCCCACGGTGTGGCCGAAGAACAGGAACAGCACGCCGATGTGGAACAGGTTGCTGCCCCAGCGCAGGCTGCCGCTGCGCAGCAGCTGCGATGAGTCGCTCTTCCAGGTGTACTGGTCGCGGTCGAAGCGCAGCCAGCTGGCTATGAAGAACACGGCCAGGCAGATGTAGGGGTAGAGGCCGAACAGCAGGTGGTCTATCCAGGAGGGGGTCATGTCAGGCTCCTTTGGCGGGGTCCTTGGGCTTGGGGCGCCGCAGTGCGGCGCACGAAATGCACGGGCTGCTCGGCGCCGGGACGGGATTTGCCCTGGCTGCTGCAGCCGTCGAAGGCGGCGGGTTCGGCCCAGGCCTCGTCCATGGCGGGCTCGGGGCGGATTTCCACGCGCTCGGCCCTGTGGCCGGTGATCTCCAGTACGGCCGCGATCACGCTGGCGTAGGGACTGTCGCGCCGCGCCAGCGCCGTGAACAGGGCGTTGAGGATGTGGGCCATCTCGCCCAGGAATTCACGGGCGATGGCCGGCGGCTGGGTGGAGGCGAACTCCAGCACCACGGCCAGGTGGTCGGGCAGCTCGTCGGCCTCGAAGGCCAGGCCCGCGTGCTCGTAGGTCTGCTGCAGGTCGATCAGCGCCGGGCCCCGGTCGGCCGAGTCGCCGTGCACATGCTCGAACAGGTGCAGCGAGGTCTGGTGGCCCCGATCGAAGGTGTCCACGTAGCGGGCCTCGGCCTCGAAGGGGTCCATGGCCTGCAGTTGCTCGGCCAGCTGCTGCAACTCGCGCAGCCGCGCGGGCGCCACGGATTGCTCCAGGCGCAGGGCGTCGATCAGGCCCGGCAGCAGGGCGCGCAGCTCGGCGCCGGGGTAGCCGATGAGGCAGGCCAGTGCGCGCAGCGTCAGGCGCACGGGGGTGGAGGTGTTGTGATTGAACATGGCGGCAGTCCTCACATTTGCGCGCGGATGGGGATGGTGCGCGGCTTCTTGCCGCCGAACAGGCTGGTGTCGGTGCTGCCGTCGGAGCAGCCGTTGCCGAACGAGAAGCCGCAGCCGCCGCGCAAATCGAACGCGCTTTCGGCGTATTCGCGGTGGGCCGAGGGGATGACGAAGCGGTCCTCGTAGTTGGCGATCGCCATGGTCTGGTACATGTCCTCGACCTCGTGCACCGTCAGTCCCGCGTACTGGAGCACGGCCAGGTTCTGTTCCTGGTCCACGTGCTTGCTGCGCTGGTAGGCGCGCATGGCCAGCATGCGCTCCAGCGCGCGCACCACGGGCGTGGTGTCGCCGGCGGTGAGCAGGTTGGCCAGGTACTGCACGGGGATGCGCAGTTGCGAGACATCGGGCAGGTCGCCATTGATGGTGCTGCGACCTATGTGCCCGGCGTTCGCCGCCGAGGTGATGGGCGACAGCGGCGGCACATACCAGACCATGGGCAGGGTGCGGTACTCGGGGTGCAGCGGCAGGGCCACCTTCCAGTCCACGGCCATCTTGTAGACGGGGCTGGACTGGGCGGCCTCGATCCAGGCGTCGGGGATGCCGTCGATGCGGGCCTGGCGGATGACCTCGGGGTCGTTGGGGTCCAGGAAGATGTCCAGCTGCGCCTGGTAGAGGTCGCGGTCGCGCTCCACGCTGGCCGCTTCCTCGATGCGGTCGGCGTCGTACAGCAGCACGCCCAGGTAGCGGATGCGGCCCACGCAGGTTTCGGAGCAGACGGTGGGCTGGCCGGCCTCGATGCGCGGGTAGCAGAAGATGCATTTTTCGGCCTTGCCGCTTTGCCAGTTGTAGTAGATCTTCTTGTAGGGGCAGCCCGAGACGCACATGCGCCAGCCGCGGCACTTGTCCTGGTCGATGAGGACGATGCCGTCCTCCTCGCGCTTGTAGATCGAGCCCGAGGGGCAGGACGCCACGCAGGCCGGGTTCAGGCAGTGCTCGCACAGGCGCGGCAGGTACATCATGAAGGTGTTCTCGAACTGGCCGTAGATGTCCTTCTGGATCTGCTCGAAGTTCACGTCATGGCTGCGCTTGCTGAATTCGCCGCCCAGGATTTCCTCCCAGTTCGGACCCCATTCGATCTTCTCCATGCGCTGGCCCGAGATCAGGCTGCGCGCGCGCGCCGTGGGCGCGGCCTTGCTTTCCCTGGCCGACTGCAGGTGCTCGTAGTCGTAGGTGAAGGGTTCGTAATAGTCGTCGATCTGGGGCAGGTTGGGGTTGGCGAAGATGCGCATCAACAGGCTCCACTTGCCGCCCTGGCGGGGCGCGATGGAGCCGTCCGTGCGGCGCATCCAGCCGCCGTTCCACTTGGCCTGGTTTTCCCACTCGCGCGGGTAGCCGATGCCGGGCTTGGTCTCGACGTTGTTGAACCAGGCGTATTCGACGCCGGGGCGGCTGGTCCAGACGTTCTTGCAGGTGACGGAGCAGGTGTGGCAGCCGATGCACTTGTCCAGGTTCAGCACCATGCCGATCTGTGCGCGGATTTTCATCGTGTTTCTCCTTGTTGTTCAGGCATGGGCGGCTGCGCCGGCCTCGGCTTCGTCGTCAAGCCAATCTATGCGGCGCATCTTTCGGACCAGGACGAACTCGTCACGGTTGGTGCCGATGGTTCCGTAGTAGTTGAAGCCGTAGCTGTACTGCGCGTAGCCGCCGATCATGTGGGTGGGCTTGAGCACGATGCGCGTGACCGAGTTGTGGATGCCGCCGCGCGTGCCGGTGATCTCCGAGCCCGGCGTGTTGATGGTCTTCTCCTGCGCGTGGTACATCATCACCATGCCCGGCTTGACGCGCTGGCTGACCACGGCCCGCGCCGCGATGGCGCCGTTGGCGTTGTACAGCTCCACCCAGTCGTTGTCGGCGATGCCGGCGCTCTTGGCGTCGTCCTCGCTGAGCCAGACGATGGGGCCGCCACGCGCCAGCGTGAGCATCATCAGGTTGTCGCCATAGGTGGAGTGGATGCCCCACTTCTGGTGCGGCGTGATGAAGTTCAGCGCGATCTCGGGATGGCCGTTGGGCTTTTGGCCCTGCACTTCCTGCAGCGCCTTCATGTGCACGGGCGGGCGGTAGCTGACGAAACCTTCGCCGAAGTCGCGCATCCACGGATGGTCCTGGTAGAACTGCTGGCGGCCGGTGAGGGTGCGCCATGGGATCAGCTCATGCACGTTGGTGTAGCAGGCGTTGTAGCTGACCTTCTCGCTTTCCAGGCCCGACCAGGTGGGCGAGCTGATGATCTTGCGCGGCTGGGCCTGGATGTCGCGAAAGCGGATCTTCTCGTCCTCGCGGTGCAGGGCCAGGTGGGCGTGCTCGCGCCCCGTCTGCTTCGACAGCGCCTCCCAGGCCTTGACGGCCACGTGGCCGTTGGTCTCGGGCGCCAGCATCATCACCACCTCGGTGGCGTCGATGTCGGTGACGATGCGCGGGCGGCCCTGGCTCACGCCTTCCTCGCGCACCAGGCCGTTGAGCTCGCCCAGCTGCTCCACCTCGGTCTGGGTGTTCCAGCCGATGCCCTTGCCGCCGTTGCCCAGCCTGTCCATCAGCGGGCCCAGGGCCGTGAAGCGCTTGTAGAGGTTGGGATAGTCGCGCTCGACCACGGCAATCTGCGGCGCGGTCTTGCCGGGGATCAGGGCGCACTCGCCCTTCTTCCAGTCGCGCACGCCATCGGGCTGGGCCAGCTCGGCGGGGGTGTCGTGCATCAGCGGCGTGAGCACCACGTCCTTTTCAACACCCAGGTGGCCCACGCAGACCTCGCTGAAGGACTTGGCGAAGCCCTTGTAGATCTCCCAGTCGCTCCTGGCCTGCCAGGCCGGGTCCACGGCCGCCGACAGCGGATGGATGAAGGGGTGCATGTCGCTGGTGTTGAGGTCATTCTTCTCGTACCAGGTGGCCGTGGGCAGGACGATGTCCGAGTACAGGCAGGTGGTGCTCATGCGGAAGTCCAGCGTGACCAGCAGGTCCAGCTTGCCTTCGGGCGCCTTGTCGTGCCAGCGCACTTCCTGCGGCTTGGCTTCATCGTGGCCTAGGTCTTTTCCTTGCACGCCATGGGTGGTGCCCAGCAGGTGCTTGAGGAAATACTCATGGCCCTTGCCCGAGCTGCCCAGGATGTTGGAGCGCCACACGAACATGTTGCGCGGCCAGTTGGCCGGGTGGTCGGGGTCCTCGCAGCTCATGGACAGCGAGCCGTCCTGCAGGGACTGCACCACGTGGTCCTTCACGTCCAGGCCCTGGGCCTGGGCGTCGCGCACCAGCTGCAGCGGGTTGGCCTGCAGCTGCGGCGCGCTGGGCAGCCAGCCCATGCGCTCGGCGCGCACGTTGTAGTCGATCATGGCGCCGCCGTACTGGCTGCGGTCGGCCAGCGGGGACAGCACCTCTTCCACGCCCAGCTTCTCGTAGCGCCACTGGTCGGTGTGGGCGTAGAAGAAGCTGGTGGAGTTCATCTGGCGCGGCGGGCGCAGCCAGTCCAGCGCAAAGGCCAGCGCGGTCCAGCCGGTCTGCGGGCGCAGCTTTTCCTGGCCCACGTAGTGCGCCCAGCCGCCGCCGCTCTGGCCTATGCAGCCGCACAGCATCAGCATGTTGATGATGCCGCGGTAGTTCATGTCGCAGTGGTACCAGTGGTTCATGGCCGCGCCGATGATGACCATGGACTTGCCGCGCGTCTTCTCGGCGTTGTCGGCGAACTGGCGCGCAATGGCGATCACCTGGTCACGCGGCACGCCGGTGATCTTTTCCTGCCAGGCCGGGGTGTAGGGCGCATCGGCGTCATAGCCGCCATCAGCGCCCTCGCCGTCCAGGCCGCGGTGGATGCCGTAGTTGCCCGCCAGCAGGTCGAACACGGTGGCCACGATGGCCTCCTCGCCGTCCAGCACCATGCGCGAGACGGGCACGCGGCGCAGCAGCACATCCGTGCCCTGCTCGTTGGCGTCGAAGCCCGGCGACTGCAGGCCGCCGAAGTAGGGGAAGGCCACGTCGGCCACTTCACTGTCCACGCCCTGGCCGTCCAGCACCGAGAGCTTGAGCTGCACGTCGTTGCCCGTGCGCGCCTCCTTGGATTCGAGGTTCCACAGGCCCTCGTCGGCGCGGCCGGCCTCGCCCCAGCGAAAGCCGATGGAGCCGTTGGGCAGGGCCACGCCGCCGTCCTCGCCGTAGGCCACGGTCTTCCATTCGGGGTTGCTGTCCTGGCCCAGGTGGCCGTCGAAGTCGCTGGCGCGCACATAGCGCTCGGGCACCAGGGCCGTGCGGCCGTCGGGCAGTTGCTGGCGCTTGAGGCGGATCAGCAGCGGCAGGTCGGTGTAGCGGCGCGCATAGTCCTCGAAATAGGCCGGGCGGCCGCGCTCGCCGAAGTAGAACTCCTTGAGGATGACGTGGCCCATGGCCATGGCCACGGCGGCATCCGTGCCCTGCTTGGGGTGCATCCACAGGTCGGCCAGCTTGGCGACCTCGGAGTAGTCGGGCGTGACGGCCACCACCTTGGCGCCCTTGTAGCGGACCTCGGTGAAGAAGTGGGCGTCGGGGGTGCGCGTCTGGGGCACGTTGGAGCCCCAGGCGATGATGAAGTTGGAGTTGTACCAGTCGGCGCTCTCGGGCACGTCGGTCTGCTCGCCCCAGGTCTGGGGGCTGGCCGGCGGCAGGTCGCAGTACCAGTCGTAGAAGCTCATGCACACGCCGCCGATCAGGCTCAGGTAGCGGCTGCCTGCGGCATACGAGATCATGGACATGGCCGGAATCGGCGAGAAGCCGATGATGCGGTCCGGCCCGTGCTTCTTGATGGTGTAGACGTTGGCCGCCGCGATCATGCGGTTGACCTCGTCCCAGCTGCTGCGCACGAAGCCGCCCAGGCCGCGCTGCTTTTGCCACTCGCTGCGCGCATCCGCGTTCTCGACGATGGCGGCCCAGGCATCGACCGGGCTCCTGGCCACGGCCAGGGCGGCACGCCAGTGCTTGAGCAGCCGGCCGCGCACCATGGGGTACTTGACGCGGTTGGCGCTGTACAGGTACCAGCTGTAGCTGGCGCCGCGCGCGCAGCCGCGCGGCTCGTGGTTGGGCAGGTCGGCGCGCGTGCGCGGGTAGTCGGTCTGCTGGGTCTCCCAGGTCACGATGCCGCCCTTGACGTAGATCTTCCACGAGCACGAGCCCGTGCAGTTCACGCCGTGCGTGGAGCGCACCACCTTGTCATGCGCCCAGCGGTCGCGGTAGGCATCTTCCCAGGTGCGGTCCTCGCCCGTCACCTGGCCATGGCCGTTGGAGAATTCCTGCCGGGGCAGGGAGAAGTAGGAAAGCTTGTCCAGAAAATGGCTCATCGCGGGACTCCTTGTTGTTCGTTGCGGTGCGTTGCTGTTCGGTGCTGTAGTGCCTGCGGCCCGGGTCTCAGCAGGGCATCTCGGCATTCCTGCGCGCGTAGTACCACCAGGTCACGCCCACGCACAGCACATAGAAGGCGGCAAACACCCACAGCGCCAGCTCGGGCCCGCCCGTGGCGGCGATGGAGCTGCCGTAGCTCTTGGGGATGAAGAAGCCGCCGTAGGCTCCCAGCGCGCCCGCAAAGCCCAGGGCGGCCGCGCCTTCGGTATTGCCCTCCTTGAGGGCATGGGCCTGCGCTTCCTCGCTGGGATGGGCGCCCAGTTCGCGCTGCTTGAGGGCCAGGAAAATCGCCGGGATCATGCTGAAGGTCGATCCGTTGCCGATGCCCGTGGTCAGGAACAGCACCAGGAACATCAGGAAGAAGCCCATGAAGCTGCCCTCGGCAGGGCCGAAGCCCAGCGCGTAGCCGCCGCTGCCCTTGGGCAGGAAATACAGCACGCCCACCACGGCCACGGCCATGACGAGGAAGTTCCAGAACGTCACGCGCGCGCCGCCCGCCTTGTCGGCCAGCCAGCCGCCGAAGGGCCGCGACAGCGCGCCCAGCAGCGGGCCCAGCCAGGCATAGGCCAGCGGATTGACGGCCGGGAACTGGCTCTTGATCAGCAGCGGAAAGCCGGCGGCAAAGCCGATGAACGAGCCGAAGGTGCCCAGGTACAGCAGGCACATCACCCAGTTGTGCTTGCGCCGGAAGATGGCGGCCTGGGCCGCGAAGCTGGCCTTGGCGTCGGCGATGTCGTTCATGCCGAACCAGGCGGCCAGCGAGGCGATGGCGATCCACGGCACCCAGATGAAGGCCGCGTTCTGCGCCCAGACCCGGGTGGTCTCGCCGGCCTTGGTGATGGTCTGCGCATCGCCGCCGAAGACGCCGAAGATGCCGGCCGTGATCACCAGCGGGCTCAGGAACTGCACCACCGACACGCCCAGGTTGCCCAGGCCCGCGTTCACGCCCAGGGCCGAGCCCTTGCGCTCCTTGGGAAAGAAGAAGCTGATGTTGGCCATGCTGGAGCTGAAGTTGCCCCCGCCCAGGCCGCACAGCAGGGCCAGGATCAGCATGGTCGGATAGCCGGTGCTGGAGTCCTGCACGGCGTAGCCGATGCCGATGGCCGGGATCAGCAGCGAGGCCGTGGACAGCGCCGTCCACCGGCGCCCGCCCATCAGCGGCACCATGAAGGAATAGAAGATGCGCAGCGTGGCGCCCGACAGAGCGGGCGCGGCCGCCAGCCAGAACAGCTGGTTGGTGGAGTAGGTGAAGCCCAGCGCGGGCAGGTTCACGGCCACCACGCTCCAGACCTGCCAGATGGCAAAGGCCAGGAACAGGGCGGGCACCGAGATCCAGAGGTTGATCCTGGCGATGGCCTCGCCCTCGCGCTCCCAGAACTGCCTGTCCTCGGGGCGCCAGAGGGTCAGCACGCTGCCGGGGCGGCTGCGCGCGGAGGCCTTTGCGGCGGCCTTGGTGTTCGCATGCATGTGCAACTCCTGCGGTTCAGCGCGCGGCCGGCTGCACATCGCTGTGGCCGCCGTGGCTGTTGAGCACGTCGGTGCGGCGCACCTCGGTGAAATACATCCAGATCAGCGACACCCAGACCACGCCGTACAGCAGCATGAAGGCGCTGGAGCGGATGCCCGTCCAGTCCAGCAGCACGCCGAACAGGATGGGCAGGATGAAGCCGCCCATGCCGCCGGCCAGGCCCACGATGCCGCTGATGGCGCCGATGTTTCCGGGGTAGTCGTCGCTGATGTACTTGAAGACGCTGGCCTTGCCGAAGGCCATGGCAATGCCCAGCACGAACATCAGCGCGGTGAAGGCATAGACGTTCAGGCCCAGGTGAAAGCGGGTGCTGCCCTCGGTGGTGAGCACCGTGAAATCCGTCTGCGGATAGGACAGCAGGAACAGGCAGATCCAGCACACCCACAGCACCCACCAGGTCACGCTGTGCGCGCCGTACTTGTCCGACAGCCAGCCGCCGATGGCGCGCAGCACGCCGCCCGGCAGCGAAAAGCAGGCCGCCAGCAGGGCCGCCACGCGGATGTCCAGCCCGTACTCGCCCACGTAGTACTGCACCATCCACAGGCTCAGCGCCACATAGCCGCCGAAGACGATGCTGTAGTACTGGCAGTACTTGAGCACGCGCGGGTCCTTGAGCGCCTTCAACTGGTCGCTGAAGCGCACGTTGCTGGGCACCAGGTGGGCCGGGTCGCTGTGGCTGAACAGCCAGAACAGCACCAGCGCGCCCAGCATGATGGCCGCATAGGCATGCGGCACGGCGGCCCAGCCGAAGGCTACCAGGATCACCGGCGCCACGAACTTGTTGACCGCCGCGCCCGAGTTGCCCGCGCCGTAGATGCCCATGGCCATGCCCTGGCGCTCCTTGGGAAACCAGCGCGCCACATAGGGCGTGCCCACCGAGAACGAGCCGCCCGCCAGGCCCACGAACAGGCCGATGGTCAGGAAGTGCCAGTACTCGGTGGCATAGCCCATCACCCAGATCGCAGGCACGGTGACGGCCATCAGCACCGCCATCACGATGCGCCCGCCGAAGCGGTCGGTCCAGATGCCCAGCGGCACGCGCACCAGCGAGCCCGTGAGCACGGGCATGGCCGTGAGCAGGCCGAACTGCGTGGCGTTCAGGTCCAGCATCTTCTTGATGGGGATGCCGATGATGCCGAACATCATCCAGACCATGAAGCAGACGGTGAAGGCCAGGGTGCTGACGGCCAGGACCGACCAGGCCTGGCGGTCGTGGCGTGTGCCTGTGCTGGTGCTCTTTCGGGGGTCGCCCTGTGCGGTGGGCGCTGTGTTTGCCATTTTGTTTTCCTCGTGGGGGCTATGGCTTCCATGGTCCCGCGCGAGGGCCGCGCCGCACATCCGCCAGCCGTACGCTCGGACAAGGCGGAAGAACTAGGAGCGCGCAGGCAGGCCTAGTTCCAAAGAACTATCGAGGGCAAAAAGGCTTGACGCAGATCAGGAGCGGCGGCCAAAAACGGACTTCGGGCTGCGCCCGTAGAACCGCGCAAATGCCGCACTGAAGTTCGACGGATGGGCATAGCCCACCTGCCAGCCGGCCTGGGCGACCTGGCAGCCGGTCTCCAGCAGCGCCCAGGCGCGGCGCATGCGCAGCTCCAGCAGAAGGGCCTGGGGTGTGGTGCCGAAGACGGCGCGAAAGCCCTGCTTGAGCCGGTGCTCGCCCAGGCCCACGGCGGCGCTCAGGTAGGCCAGGGTCAGCGCGCGGTCCATCTGGGTGGATAGCAGTTCGCGCGCCTGCTCCAGCCGGGCCAGTTCGTCGGCCGACCAGCGCAGTGCCGCCTTGGCCGGCTGCGGCGCAGGCGCCAGGTGGCGCAGCTCCAGCGCGGCCAGGCTCAGCATGGCGATGTGGCGGTCCAGCGCATCGGTGGGCTGGTGCCCGGGCGGCTGGGCCAGGCGCCGCGCCAGCGCCAGGCTGGCCGGCAGGCTGGCGCGGTGGTCCAAGGCCCGTACACGGGCCGCGCCGTCCACCCGGGTCAGGCGCTGTGAGAGTTCGGGCCCCAGATAGCGGTCCAGCGCCGCGCCCGACAGCAGCAGGCGCAGCTGGCGCACGGTCTGGCCGGCCGCATAGCGGCGCTCGCCCTGGCTGCCGCGAAAGACTGCCAGCGTGGTCTGCCCCGCGCCGAAGCGCAGCGCCGCGCCCGTGCGCGCCACAAAGCCCGATTGCCCGGCCAGCCCCAGCGTGATGACCAGGGTGCGGCCCTGGTCCGAGGCATCGGCCTGCACGCTTTCCTCCACCAGGTCGCGCAGCGGGCAGTAGTGCGAGCGCGCCAGCACGATGCCGTCGCCCAGCGTGAAGCGCTCCGCATGGCAGTCGCCCAGCTCGGCGGGCAGGGCATGCCGCGTCCAGCCCGGCGCACAGGGCTGGGGCAAGGCAAGCGAGGAAGGGATGCGGGAGGTCATGTGAGAGGAACGGATGCGCGCTTCGCATAGGAAATGTTCCGTCGCGCATACGTTTTCAAATGATATCCATTCTCATCCTCCATAGCATCGAAAACCACAGAGATGCCCTTTGGAGAGGACGAGAAAGCCATGACATTCCCCCTTCGCTGGCCAGCCGCGCTGGCCCTGGCCCCATTCACGGTGGCGGCCCAGGGCCAGGCGCCCGAAGCCACCCTGCCCGAGATCACGGTCACGGTGAACAAGCAGGCCGAGAGCCTGGACGCCGTGCCCGCCAGCGTCTCCGTCTTCGATGGCGCGGCGCTGGAGGCGGCCGGCGTGCGCGGGCTGGACGCGCTGTCCGCCCAGGTGCCGGGCTTCAGCTTCCAGGCCTTCGGCCAGTCGGGCGTGCAGCCGCCCGTGATGCGCGGGCTGACGGCCAACTTCGTGTCGTTCTCCTCGTCCACGCTGCTGCTGGTCGATGGCGTGCCCACGCTGATGGCCCAGGGCTTCGAGCACAACCTGCAGGGCGTGGACCGCGTGGAGGTGCTGCGCGGCCCCCAATCGACGCTGTACGGCCGCAATGCCGAAGCGGGCGTGGTCAGCATCGTCACGCGCCAGCCCGGCGACATTCCCCATGCGTCGATCAGCGCCGAAGCCGGCAACCACGGCCAGCGCGCGGGCAGCTTCGAGCTGGGCCGCACCCTGGTGCCGGGCCAGCTCTACATCGGCCTGTCGGGCGAGTGGCGCGCGCAGGACGGGTTCATTCGCCAGCAGGGCAGTGGCGCCCGCGTGGACGACCGCGAGCGCGCCAGCGGCCGCCTGGCCTTGCGCTGGACGCCCACGGCCGAGACCGAAGCCACGCTGCGCTACGCCCAGCAGCGCTGGGACGACGGCGCCGCGCAATGGGGCAGCATTGCCGCGCCGCGCGCCACGGTGAACTCGGGCACGGACAGCTGGAACCGCTCGCGCGGGCAGACGCTGTCGCTTGATGTATCGCACCGCTTTGCCTCGGGGCTGCGGCTGCGCTCCATCACCGCACGCAATGTCTTCGACGACCGCGTGCTGCAGGACACGGACTTCCAGCACGCCGACCTGCTCCACGTGCGGCGCGACTACCGCCTGGCCACGACCTCGCAGGAACTGCGCCTGGAGGGCGAGGCCGCAGGCCTGTGGAACGCGCGCTGGCTGGCCGGCCTGTACCTGGACCGCGACGACCATGACCTGCGCTACGAGCAAAAGCTGCCCACCGCGCTGATGCGGCCCACGGCCGGACTCAAGGGCAGCACGGCGGCGCTGTTCACGCACTGGACCGTCCCGCTGTCCGAGCGCTGGACGCTGGCGGCCGGCGCGCGCGTGGAGCGCAACCGCGTGGAACTGGCCCCCGTGGGCGCGGCGGCGCGCAGCGACGACTGGTCGCGCTTGAGCCCCAAGCTCTCGCTGCAATACCAGTGGTCGCCCCAGGGCCAGGTCTACACCAGCCTCAGCGATGGCTACCGCGCGGGCGGCTTCAACGTGTTCTCTCCGGCCATGGGCTATGCGGCCTACGAGCCAGAGACCGTGCGCGCCTGGGAGATCGGCGCCAAGGGCCGGCTGCTGGGGCAGCGCCTGCGCTACGCAGCCTCGGTCTACACCCAGCAGGTGCGCGACATGCAGGTACAGCAGATGGGCCTGCCGGGCGTGGTCTACATCACCAATGCGGCGCGGGCGCGCTCCACGGGTGCGGACTTCGAGCTCGACTATGTGTTCGGCGGCGGCTGGCAATTGCAGACAGCCCTGGGCCTGAACCGCACGCGCTTCGGCAGCTTCCGCGACGGCGCCGCCGTCTACGACGGCCACCGCAACCCGTTTGCGCCCGACATGACGGCCCATGTGGCCCTGCGCTACGACGCGCCCGGCCGCTGGTGGGCGCAGGCCGCCGTGCAGGGCACGGGCAAGGTCTACCTGGACGCCGCCAACGCCTACCGCCGCCCCGGCTACGGGCTGCTCAACCTGTCGGCCGGCTATGCCCAGGGGTCCTGGGAAATCGCCGCCTACCTGCGCAATGCCGCCAACCGCCGCTACGACGCCGTGGGCTACCTGAATGGCCAGGTCGTGGTCTACAGCCCGCCGCGCGAATTGGGCGTGCGGCTGACCTGGCGCATGTGACTCCCTTTCGTGAAAAGGACCTTCCGATGAATACCCCCCGCCGTGAATCCCCTACCCACACCCCCTCTCACGCCCTGCAACCGCTGTGGGACCTGGCCGCCGCCCAGGTCCAGGCCGAGGCCCTGGTGCTGGCGCTCGAATCGGGCGCTCTGGACCGGCTGGCCACGCCCCAGACGCCGGCCGAGCTGGCCCAGGCCCAGGGCTGGAACGAGGCCAATACCTCCCACTGGCTGGAATTGCTGTGGAGCATGGGCCTCCTGCGGCGCGGCCAGCACGAGCCCGTGAGCTACCTGCTGGCCACCGATGCGCTGCGCTACCTGCACAGCGCATCGCCCGAGTCCTGCGGCGCGGCCTGGCTGTTCCGCCTGCGCTCGCTGCGCCACTCCGCCACGCTGCTGCGCGGCCTGGTCGAGCACGGCCCTGCCGGGGACGGCTCGGCCTGCAGCGCCCCCTTGGCCACGGGCAATGCCGAAGGCTGGGCCGCCGCCGCGCGCGCCCAGATCGGCCAGGAGCAGCGTGCCGTCAGCGTGCCTGCTGCGCTGAACCTGCTGCAGCAGGTTCCCGAGGCAGGCGCCGCGCGCCGCATGCTGGACCTGGGCGGCGGCCCCGGCTGGATCGCGCTGGCCCTGCTGCGCCAGCAGCCCGCACTACAGGCCAGCGTTTTCGACTGGCCCGAGGCCGTGGCCGTGGCGGCGGACAACGCCCGGCAGTCCCGCCTGTCCGACCGCTTCACCGCGCTGGGCGGCAACCTGGCCACGGACGGCATAGGCAGCGGCTACGACCTGGTCTGGTGCTCGTCCGTGCTGCACTTCGTGCCCGATGCGGTGGCCGTGGTGGCCAAGGTGTTCGACGCGCTGGCGCCCGGCGGCGTCTTCGTCTGCGCCCATGCCGAGGTGGATGAGACGCCCGAAGCCGCCCTGCGCACCCTGCCCTACTACCTGCCCATGCGCCTGCTGGGCCGCAGCGTGACCCGGCGCGGCGAGCTGCAGGCGCTGCTGGCGCAGGCGGGTTTCGAGCGCATCGAACGCATCGAGTCGCGCGAGTTTCCGATGGCGCCGCTGGCCGTGCTCGTGGCGCGCAAGGCAGCACAATGAGCACCGCCCGCCCTCGCCCGGTCTGGCTGCTCCAGGCACTTTTCGGCTGGCTGCACCTGGCGCTCACGGCGCCCAGCGTCTACCTCTGGCTGGGCCTGCCCCTGGTCATGCGCCAGCATGGCTGGTCGGGCACGGCCATCGGCCTGTTCCAGCTGGCGGGGCTGCCCGCGCTGATCAAGTTCGCGCTGGCCGCGCCCGTGGAAGCGCGCAGCGCGAACGGCCAGCCGCGCTACCGCGCCTGGGCGCTGGCCCTGTGCCTGGCCTATGCAGCCGTGCTGCTGGCCCTGGGCTGGCAGCAGTTGCTGGCCGAGCGCCTGTGGCTGTTCGGCCTGGCCTTCGCGGCCGCGCTGGCCGCCACCTGGGCCGACATTCCCGTCAGCGCCCTGGCCATCCGCCTGCTGCCAGCATCCGAGCGCATGCGCGCCGGGGGCGTGCGCTCGGCGGCGCTGTCGCTGGGCGCCATCGTGGGCGGCGGGATGATGCTGCTCATGCAGGCGAAATGGGGCTGGCGCGCGCCCTTCCTCTGCCTCGCCGGCGCGCTGGTCCTGGGCGCCCTGCTGCTGGCCTGGGTGGTGCGCCATGAGCCCGAGGACGCACCATCGCCGCGGCCGCTGCCAACTGCTGAAGCGGGCTTGGCCGCCATGGTGCGGGGCTACGGCGCCCAGCCCGGCGCCTGGCGCTGGACCCTGGTGCTGGTCAGCTACTTCCCCTTCATCGGCGCGGCCTGGTTCTACCTGAAGCCGCTGATGCTGGACCACGGCTTCGCGCCCGCCCAGGCCGCCCTGCTGGCCGGCATGGGCGGCGGCGTGGTGGCCGCGCTGGCGGGCGCGGCCTCGCCCCAGCTCACGCGCCGCCTGGGCACCCGGCGCGCCCTGCCCCTGTATGCGGGCTGCAACGTGGCGGCGCTGGCGCTGCTGGCGACCGTCATCGCAGCCGGCGCCCCGGCCCCGGGCCTGGTCGCGGCCGTGGCCTGCGTGGCAGCAGCCATGGGAGCCTCCTCGGCCTGCGTCTTCGGCCTGATGATGCAATTCGCCCGCCCACGCTGGCAGGCCTTCGACTACGGCCTGCAGGCCAGCCTGTTCGCCGCCAGCCGCATGCTGGTGCCGCTTGCGGCCGGCGTGGCGCTGGACGCCATGGGCGCGGCAGCCATGCTCACCGGGCTGACCGTGGCAGCCGCGCTGGCGTGGGTGTGGGCGCTGCGGTGTGCGGGGGATGGTTGGGCTTCAGCCACAGCGTAGGCCGCTAATCCCGCTGCCGCTCCGACGCATACACCGCCGCCTGCACGCGCGAACTCAGGCCGAGCTTGCGCAGGATGTGCTGGACGTGGATCTTGACCGTGGTCTCGGCAATGTCCAGCGTGCGGGCGATTTCCTTGTTGCTGGCGCCGCGGGCGATCTGGACCAGCACCTCTTCCTCGCGCGGGGACAGCGGCGAGGCCGGGACCTCGTCCGGCTCGGGCGCCTGGGGCTCGGGCGCGCCCTGGGACTGGAAGGCTGCCACCAGCTTGCCCATCATCTCGGGGCTGACCACGGGCTCGCCGCGTGCGGCGCGGCGCAGGGCCTCGGACAGCAGGTCGCCGTCGATGGTCTTGAGCAGATAGCCCTGGGCGCCGTTGCGCAGCGCGGCCGCCAGGTCCTGGCCGTCCTCGCTCACGGTGAGCATGACGACACGGCTGCCCGGCGAGGCCGCGCGCAGGCCCGCGATGGCATCGACGCCCAGCACGCCGGGCAAGTGGTTGTCCAGCAGGATGACCTGGGGCGCCAGCGCGGGCACCAGGCGCAGGGCCTCGCCCGCGTCGCCGGCCTCGCCGACCACGCGCAGGCCTGCGTCCTGGGCGATGAGGGCGATCAGGCCGCGGCGGAACAGCGTGTGGTCGTCGATGACGAAGACGGAGATGGGGCTGGCGAAGGACATGGGGCGGCGGCCTACTGGGTGTTCAAGGGAAGGGCCTGCGCGGGCGGCGGCACGGAGGCACCGGCCGAGGCCGAAGGAGGCAGCTCGATCAGCACGCGCGTGCCCTCGCCGGGGCGGGAGTGCACATGGACCAGCGCCTGCGCCAGCAAGGCGCGCTCGCGCATGATGCCCAGGCCCACATGCAGCGAGTCCGGCGCAACGTCGGCGGGGATGAAGCCGCAGCCGTCGTCGCAGACCTCGAAGCGCCAGGGGTGGCGTCCGACGCGCAGCTGCACATGCCTGGCACCCGCGTGCTTGCGCACGTTGGACAGCGCCTCCTGCACCATGTGCAGCACCTGGATCTGCACGTCGGGCGCCAGCGGCAGGCCCTGGCCCGACATGGTCAGCGAGGTGGCGATGCCCGTCTGGTGCTCGAACTTGGACAGCGTGGCGCGCAGCGCGGCCTCGATGTCCTCGGCGCTGGTGCGCGTGCGGAAATGCACGAGCAGCTCGCGCACGTCGGCATAGCATTCGCGCACGCCGACTTCCAGTTCGTCCAGGCTGCGGTCGCGCGCCTCGTCGCGGCCCTTGGCCACGGCGTCGCGCAGCAGCTGGGTCTGTATCTTGAGAAAGGCCAGCGACTGGGCAATGGAGTCATGCAGCTCGCGTGCGATCAGGCCGCGCTCCTCGGCCACGGCGGCCTCGCGCTCCAGCGCCGTGGCGCGCAGGCTTTCCATGGCGCTGGCCAGGTGGCGCGCCATGGCGGACAGCAGGTCGCGCATGCCATCCGTGAGCACCACGGTGGAGCGAAAGAACAGGTTGACCTCGCCCAGCAGGCGCTGCTGCAGTTGCACGGGGATGCTGACCACGGTCCGGAAGCCGGCCTCGCGGCAGTGCGGCAGCTGCAGGTCGCTGGCCGGCGTGATGGGGATCACGCGCAACCGCGCCTGCTCGCGCGGCTGGCCGCACAGGCAGGCTCCCGTGTGCAGGCAGTGCTCCTGCACCGACATGGACTGGGGCAGGCCGTCGCCGGCCAGCAGCACGTAGCGCTCGTTGGCCTCGTCGGACCAGCGCACCGTGGCCGCATCGGCCTGGGCCGCCAGGCGGACCTGGCGCACAAAGCCTTCGGCCAGGGCCTGGAGGCTGGCGGCCTCCGACGCCTGCACGCTGACCGCGTACAGCGCCTGCAGCTGCTGGTGCTGCACGTTGAGGCTGGCGGTCTTCTCGCGCACCTTGTCTTCCAGCTCGGCGTGCGAGCTTTGCAGCGACTGGGCCATGAGGTTGAAGCCGGCGGCCAGCTGGCCGAACTCGTCATCCACCTCCACGCGCATGCGCGTGTCCAGGTGTCCGCGGCGCATGCGCTCCAGCGCCGAGCGCAGCTGGCCCACGGGATGCAGCACCAGCCAGTAGCTGGTGGCCATGAAACTCACGGCCGCGATGATGGCCAGCGCCATCAGGCACATCTGGAACAGGTGCAGGATGGCCGTCCAGCGCGAGAGCCGGTCCTCGATGGCCTCGACGAAACCGTCCACCTCGCGCACGAAGGCGTCGGCGCTGCCCATGATGGCTTGCGCATCCACATGGTCCTCGGCCTGCCACTGCGTGCGCAGCGCACTCCAGTCGCCGCGTATGCGCTCGTAGCGCGCGCTGACCACATCGCTCCAGGGCACGAACAGCGGCCGCGACATGTCGCCGCTGCGCAGCAGGTCCAGGCTGACGTCGAACTGCCGTGCGCGCGCCTGCCACTGCGCAGGCGCCTCGTTCTGGCGCGCCATGGCCATGCGCACCATGCTCATGCGCAGCCGTCCGGCCTCGTTCACCGCCGCCGCGCCGCCCTCCAGCTGCCAGGCCACCCACAGCGTGAAACCGATCGATGCCACGGCCGCGAGCAGGCAGGCCGCGCCCATGAGCAGCAGCTTGGTCGAAAGCGAGGGCTTGCCATGCATGACTGCAATGTAGCCATTGCACACCGGCGCGTCTTGACCTGAATCAAGCGCCATCCATTGCCGCAAAGGCTGGCACCTGCGGCTGCCCCCAATGCCCACAGGGCCTATGGAGCCCCCGGGCGAGGCCAGTGTTTAGCATGGGGCCATGCAAGTCCGCTCCATCCCCCGCCCCTTCATCCGCAACCCCGGCCTCGCCGGCCTGGCTGCGGCCGCATTGCTGGCGGCAGCCCTTGCCGGCTGCGCCAGCTCCTCCGCCCCGGCGCGGGACTGGACGCAGCAGTTGCAGCGCTGGTCCGACGCGCCCATCGTGCTGCTGGGCGAGCAGCACGATGCGGTCGCCCACCAGGCCTGGCAGCAGGCCACGGTGGAGCAGTTGGCAAAACAGGAGCGCCTGGCCGCGCTGGTGATCGAGATGGCGCCGCGCACCGGCTCCACCGCGTCCCTGCCGCGCGATGCCTCCGAGGACGCGGTGCAGCAGGCCCTGCAATGGCAGGACGCGGCCTGGCCCTGGCCGCGCTACCGCGGCGTGGTCATGGCCGCCGTGCGCGCGGGCGTGCCCGTGCTGGGCGGCAACCTGCCGCGCGCCGACATGAAGCAGGCCATGCGCAACGAGAATCTGGACACCCACCTGCCGCCCGAGGGCTGGCAGCGCCAGCTCGACGCCATCCGCGAAGGCCACTGCGGCCTGCTGCCCGACGCCCAGCTGCCGCCCATGGCCCGCATCCAGCTGGCCCGCGATGCCAGCATGGCCGAGGTGGCCAGGGCCGCAGTCAAGCCCGGCAAGACCGTGCTGCTGGTGGCCGGGCGCGGCCACGTGCTGCGCGGCGTGGGCATTCCCAGCTGGCTGCCCGAGGCCGCAGGCGCCAAGGTGGCCGTGGCGCAGGCGGGGGAGACATCGGTGGCGCAGGCGCCGGATGTGGATTGGCTGCAGAAGACGGATGCCCTGCCCGCCAAGGACCACTGCGCCGAGCTGCGGGAGAAGTTCAGGAATCCGCCGGCGCCGCGGGCCGATGCGAGCTGAAGCCCGCTGATTCCTGAAGAGGCTGCGGCCGGCCTTGCGACCGGCCGGTCAAGCCTGTGGCGGCACAGGCGCAGGAAATCAGCGGTAGAAGGCTTCCACGGCGCCCTTGAGCTTGATCAGCAGGGGCCTTCCCTTGCGGTCCACCGTCTTGCCGGCAGGCACCTTGATCCATCCCTCGCTCACGCAGTATTCCTCCACATCGAAGCGCTCGTTGCCGTTGAAGCGGATGCCGATGTCGTGCTCGAACACGGCGGCCACATGGTGCGGGCTGCGCGGGTCGATGGACAGGTGGTCGGGCAGTGCGGGGCGATCGGCGGGTGCGTTGGCGTCGGTCATGGTCTTGTTCTCGCAAGAGGGTTCTGAAGAAAGCCGGTATTGTCAGCGCAATTCGCAGGCAGGCGCTGGCTGACAGGCTTTGGCGGCAGGCATCGTCATGCGGATGGCGGACGGGCGTCGTATGCTGCGCTCCATGCTGTCGCCAGAGCAACGTCAAACACTGAAGTCGGCCAAGCGCCTGCCGCTGGCGCTGCTGCTGTTCGTGGCGCTGGGCTTCGTGGCCTCGTCCGTGGCGGCGGGGCACTGGCAGCAGGTGCCGCTGTGGCTGGCCTGCATCAAGGCCGTGACCGAGGCCTCGCTGGTCGGCGCGCTGGCCGACTGGTTTGCGGTGTCGGCGCTGTTCCGGCGCATTCCGCTGCCCCTGGTCGGGCGCCACACGGCCATCATTCCGCGCAACAAGGACCGCATCGGCGAGAACCTGGCGAATTTCGTGCGCGACAAGTTCCTGGACGGGCCTTCGCTGGTGGCGCTGATCGAGCGCCATGATCCTGCGCGCGTGCTGGCCGGCTGGCTGACCACGCCTGCCAACAGCGCCCTGCTGGGGCGGCAGGTGGCGCGGCTGGCGCTGGCGGCGCTGGAGATGGTGCAGGACCGGCAGGTGGAGCGGTTCCTGACCCAGGCATTCAAGGCCTTGCTGGCCCAAGTGGACCTGCCCCGCGCGGCGGCGGATCTGTTGTCGGGCCTGACCAAGGACGGCCGCCACCAGGCCGTGCTGGACGATGTGCTGGCCCGCGTCAGCGGCGTGCTGCGCGAGGCCGA
The DNA here is from genome assembly GCF_014170385.1 of Delftia sp. UME58. NCBI lineage: Bacteria > Pseudomonadati > Pseudomonadota > Betaproteobacteria > Burkholderiales > Comamonadaceae > Delftia > Delftia sp. UME58. Next base: position 45,645 of record NZ_LZZV01000071.1, on the reverse strand, counting down.
GACCCATGTGCTGATCGCCCAGACCATCGTGCTGTGGCTCAAGCGCGAGCATCCGCTCAAGGAAAAGATGCTGCCCACGGACTGGCTCAGCGACAAGGGCGCCAGCGCCATTGCGGGCGCGCTCGACAGCCTGCTGCAGGACATTGCCAGCAATCCAGAACACCACATGCGCAAGGCCTTCGACGCCTCCGTGGACCGGCTGGTCACACGGCTGCAGTCCGACCCTGCCATGTCCGAGCGCGCCGAGCGGCTGCGCCACTACCTGCTGCACGACGAGAAGCTGGCCGGCTACCTGCGGGCGCTGTGGCTGGGACTGCGCGCCAAGCTGCAGGCGGACCTGGCCAACGAGCATTCGCAGGTGGCGCGCAAGACCGCCGCCATGGGCCGCTGGCTGGGCCAGTCGCTGGCGCACGACGAGGCGCTGCGCAGTTCCATGAACGAGCGCCTCAAGCGCTGGGCCCAGGCGCTGGCGCCCGATGTCTCGCAGTTCCTGGCCCAGCACATTGCCGATACCGTGCGGCGCTGGGATGCGCGCGAGCTGTCCGAGCTGATCGAGCTGCACATCGGCAAGGACCTGCAGTACATCCGCATCAACGGCACCGTGGTCGGCGGTGCCGTGGGGCTGCTGCTGTTCCTACTATCCAATGCGGGGCGGCTGTGGGCCTGATCACTGGCCGGCTGGCGGGTCCCGGCCCCACAGCGCAATCACGCGCACATAGGCCAGTTCGGCCAGCAGCTCCACCAGCGTCTGCGTGACGATGACGGCCGGCAGCACGGGAATGGCGCCAGGCACGGCCAGGGCCAGCGGCAGCACGACCAGCGAATTGCGCGTGCCCGCGCTGAACGCGACGGCGCGGCCCGAGGCTGCCGGGAGCCGGAAGGCGCGCGCCACCAGCCAGCCCAGTACGGGCGCTGCCACCGCGAAGGCCGCGTAGACGGGCACCACGCTCCAGGCCGCGTGCGTGGCCGGGCCCAGCTGGGGCAGCACGGAGGCGATCACCACGAACAGCACCAGCGCCGTGGCCGGCACGGGCAGCAGGCCCAGCCATGCCGAGGCGCTGGCCGCGCGACGGCTGCGGGCGGCCCACAGCTGGGTGGCGGCGGCCAGGGCCAGCGGCACGGCGATCAGCCAGACAAAGGCGTGCAGGAAAGGCCCGGCCTGGACCAGCCGCGCCGCATCGTCACCCAGGAACAGGCCCAGATAGCCGGGCAGGGCCAGCATCTGCGCGATCAGCAGGGCCGGCGTGGCCGCCAGCAGCAGGCGCGCGTCGGCGCGCCCCAGGTGGGAGAAGGTGACCACGTAGTCGATGCAGGGCGCCAGCATCACCAGCAGCGCGCCCAGGCGCAGCAGGGGGGCGGCGGGCAGGAACTGCAGCAGGGCCCAGACCAGCAACGGCACCACGATGAAGTTGGCCGCCATCAGCGCAGCCAGGAAGCGCACCTGGCCGAAGGCGCGCCGCAGCTCGGCCACGGGCACCTGCAAGAAGGTCACATAGAGCATCAACGCCAGCGCGGGGTTGATGGCACGCTCCGGCACGCCCGTGCCGGGCAGCGCCCAGGCGGCGGCCGCGGCCAGGGCCACGGCGGCGAAGTAGATGGGAATCTGGCGCTGTTCGAGCGCGTCTCGGGTGTCTTGCATTCGGGGCGCCGGGTGCGGCAGGGGCGGCAGGGGCGGCAGTGGGTAAGGAGTGCCTAGTATGGCAACGGTGCGTCCAGCCGCTGTCTCGAATTCCCTGCCAGCCCTGGGCCTGACCGGCTCAGCCGGGCGATGCCGCGCCCAGCACCTTGTACAGATAGGAGCGCGAGATGCCCAGCTCCTGCGCGGCCAGCTTCTTGTTGCCGCCGCAGCGTGCGATGGCATCGAGAATGGCGTTGCGCTCCTGGTCCTTGAGCGGTGCCACGGCGCCGGTGGAGGGCATGTCGGCCTCGGCAACGGCAACGGCAACGGCCAAAGGCCGCGCGCCGGCCAGCGGGTCCTCGTGGCGCGCGAAGTTGTCCACGTCCAGCAGGTGGCCATCGCAGAACACCAGGGCCTCTTCCACGCGCTGTCGCAGCTGGCGCACATTGCCGGGCCAGGCCTGCCGGGCCAGGTAGGGCATGACACCGGGCGCGATGCGGGGCAGCGCAATGCCGTTGCGCTCGCAGAACGACTGGGCAAAGCGCTGCACCAGGGCCGGGATGTCCTCCAGGCGCTGGCGCAGGGCGGGCACATGCAGCACCACGCCGCTGAGGCGGTAGAACAGGTCCAGCCGGAAGCGGCCGCTGTCGATGAGGCCGCGCAGGTCGCGGTGCGTGGCGGCCACGATGCGGAAGTTCACCTGCCGGCCGCTGTGCGCGCCCAGGCGCTGCACCTGGCGGTCCTCCAGCACGCGCAGCAGCTTGACCTGGATCTCCATGGGAATGTCGGCCACTTCGTCGAGGAAGAGCGTGCCGCCCTCGGCCTGCTCCAGCTTGCCGGGCTGGCCCTGCCTGCGCCCGCCCGTGAAGGCGCCGGCCTCGTAGCCGAACAGCTCGGACTCGATCAGCGTGGCCGGCAGGGCCGCGAGGTTGAGGCTGACCAGGGGCGCTTGGGCATCGCGCCCGCGTGCATGCAGGGCCTGGGCCACCAGTTCCTTGCCGCTGCCGCTCTCGCCCAGGATGAGCACGGGCACATCGAGCCGCGCCACGGCGTCGATCTCGCGTGCCAGCCTTTGCATGGGGGCGCTGGCGCCCACCATCTGCGCCGTGGGCGTGCCGCCGCGCAGCTGGCTCAGTTCGCGCTTGTAGTGCTGCACCTCGTCATGCAGCTGGTTCAGGCGCTGCTGCATGCGGTTGAGCGCCTCCACGCCGCTGAAGCTGACCTGGCCCACGGCGCCCACCACGGCGCCGCCCTCGTAGACCGGCATGCGGTTGACGATGCGGCTCACGCCCGGCCCCAGCTGCTGCAGGTCGCCGATCTCGGCCCGGCCGCTGCGCACCACGTGGGGCAGGCGCGAGTTGGGGATCACGTCCTCGGCGCGCCGGCCTGCGGCCGTGCCGGGCGCCAGGCCGAAGAACTTCTCGTGCACGGGGCTGATGTAGCGCATCAGCCCTTCATGGTCGGCCACCGTGATCGCCTGGTACGGGTTGGTCAGGAACATGTTGAGGATGGCGAAGGCGAAGGGCACGCTGGCCACCATGTCGAACAGCGCCGCCGCCTCGTCGGCCGGGCGCAGCAGGGCGACCTCGCCCTCGGCATCGGCCAGCACCACGGCCACATGGCGGGCCACCGTGCCGCGCGGGCCCGGTGTTTCCACGTGCAGCAGCTGGCCATGGCCGATGGGGTTGTTCCCGTCGCCGTGCGCGCGGGCCAGGGCCTCGGTGACGGCTGCATGCAGCAGCGGCTCCTGCGCCAGGCCCAGCCGCGCCACGGGCTCGGGCAAACCGCGTCGCCAGACGAGGACGCCGAATCGGTGGTCGGGAGAGCTGGGCATGGGCATGGCGGGCAGTGGCGGGGGTGAACGCACTCTAGCGGCGCGCAGGCCACGGGTCTGTCCCCGTTGTGTCTCCATGGAAGACAGCACCCAAGCCGTGTCTTCGAGGCTGTCCTCGATGTGGACACGCGAGGATTGATCGTGAAAAAAATCCTTTGAATTCAACGCCCTGCGTTCTGGCACGCCTTGTGCACCTCTACAGGCACAAGGAGACACGACGACATGAGCTGGCAACCCGAAGTGGACGAGATCGCATACCGCCGCGCGCTGGCGGCCAAACTGGGCGGAGAGGACAAGGTGGCGCGGCACAAGGCCGCGGGCAAGCTCACGGTGCGCGAGCGCATCGCGGCCTGCACGGACGCGCAGTCCTTCGTGGAGGTGGGCTCGCTCACCGGCTCGGGCCAGTACGACGGCCTGGGCCGGCTGACGGACTTCACGCCCTCCAACCTCATCATGGGCCGGGCACGCGTGGGCGGGCGGCCTGTGGTCGTGGTGGGTGACGATTTCACGGTGCGCGGCGGTGCCAACGACGGCGCCGTGGGCGACAAGCTGATCTTTGCCGAGAAGATGGCGCACGACCTGCGCCTGCCCATGGTGCGCCTGGTGGACGGCACGGGCGGCGGCGGCTCGGTGCGCAATATCGAGACCAAGGGCTACACCAGCGTACCCACCATGAAGGTCTGGAGCCAGGTGGTGCAGAACCTGTCCACCGTGCCCGTGGTTTCGCTGGCCCTGGGCTCGGTGGCCGGCATGGGCGCGGCGCGCGTGGCCTCCAGCCATTACTCGGTGATGGTCAGGGAGACCGCCCAGCTGTTCAATGCCGGCCCGCCCGTGGTGGCGCGCATCGGCCAGAACGTGACCAAGAACGAGCTGGGCGGCAGCCAGGTGCACACGCGCAACGGCGTGGTCGATGACGAGGTGGCCACCGAGCAGGAAGCCTTCGAGCGCGTGCGCCGCTTCCTGTCCTACCTGCCATCGTCGGTCTACGAACTGCCCGCACGCACCGCGCCGCAGGACGATCCGCGGCGGCGCGACGAATGGCTGCTGTCGGCCATTCCGCGTGATGGCCGCAAGGTCTACAAGATCCGGCCCATCGTCGAATGCCTGGTCGATGAGGGTTCCTTCCTGGAGACGGGCCGCCACTGGGGCCGGGCCATCGTCACCGGGCTGGCGCGCATCGACGGCTGGCCCGTGGCCGTGGTGGCCAGCGACCCGTACTTCTACGGCGGCGGCTGGGACGGCCCCTCGGCCGAGAAGTTCACGCGCTTCGTGGACATGGCCCAGACCTTCCATCTGCCCGTGGTCAACCTGGTGGACATCGCGGGCTTCCAGATCGGCGTGGAGGCCGAGAAGGCCGGTGTCATGCGCTACGGCGTGCGCGCCCTGGCCGCCGTCTACCAGGCCACCGTGCCCTGGTGCAGCATCCTCATCCGCCGCGCCTACGGCGTGGCGGCGGCCGGCCACCAGCACATGGGCCGCTTCAACTTCCGCTATGCCTGGCCCTCGGCCAACTGGGGCTCGCTGCCCATCGAGGGCGGGCTGGAGGTGGCCTACAAGGCCGAGATCGAAGGCGCCGACGACCCCGTGCAAAAGCGCGCCGAGATCGAGCAGCGCGTGCGCAGCCTGACCTCGCCCTTCCGCACGGCCGAGGCCTTCGGCATCGACGAGGTGATCGATCCGCGCGACACGCGCGCCCTGCTCAGCGAATTCGTGGAACTGGCCGCGCCGCTGCGCGAGGCCGGAGCGCCGCAGTTCGGCCTGCGGCCCTGAACGCATAAAAAACCCAAGGAGACAAAGCAATGGCAACCAGACAACCGCGCGCGCCCTCGCGCCGCACCGCCCTGGCCCTGTGCCTGGCGCCGTGCCTGACCCTGTGCGCCGCGACGGCGGCCCAGGCCCAGACCCCCCAGGAGGACAAGTGGCCCACGCGCCCCGTGCGCATCGTGGTCGGCTTTCCTGCAGGCTCGTTCACCGACACCATTGCACGCGCGCTGTCCGAGCCGCTGAGCAAGTCGCTGGGCCAGCCCGTGGTGGTGGAGAACAAGCCCGGCGCCAACGGCGCCATCGGCGTGGGCGAGGTGGCGCGCGCCGCGCCCGACGGCTACACCCTGCTGGTCACCAACTCCAGCAGCATCACCATCAACCCCCAGATCTACAAGAAGATCACCTACCGCGCCAAGGACTTCGCGCCCATCACCATGGTGCTGGATGCGCCCTTCATCCTCACCGTCAACCCCGAGTGGGCGCAGAAGAACCAGATCCGCTCGGCCAAGGACGTGATCGCCTTCGCCAAGGCCCATCCCGACAAGCTCAGCTACGGCTCTGCCGGCCCCGGCAACATCGCCCACCTGGCCTATGCGGCCTGGAGCAACCGCACGGGCGTGAAGACCACGCATGTGCCGTACAAGAGCGCATCGCAGGCGCAGATGGCCGTGCTCAGCGGCGAGCTGGACACGCAGTTCGACACCTGGAGCGCGCTGCCCCACATCGCCAGCGGCAAGCTCGTGGCCCTGGCCGTCACCGCGCCCCGGCGCATGCAGCAGCTGCCCGAGGTGCCCACCATGGCCGAGGCCGGCTATGCCGATTTCGACGTCACTTTCTGGGCCGGCCTGCTGGCGCCTGCGGGCACGCCGCCGGCCATCGTCAACCGGCTCTACGAGGCCTCCAGGGGCGTGCTGCAGGACGCACGCATCCGCGCCGTGCTGAGCAGCCAGGGCGAGCCCGTGATGATGCCGCCCGCGCCCTTCGGCCAGCGCATCGCCAAGGAAGTGGCCGACTGGGGGCAAGTGATCCAGCGCGAAGCACTGTCTTTGGATTGATGAGGTACGCATGTCTCTGTTGCAAGCACTGAACCCCCGCTCCGTCGCCATCCTCGGCGCCTCCGACAACCCCATCAAGGCCGGTGGCCGGCCCATCGACTACCTGCGGCGCCACGGTTTCGCGGGCCGCATCCTGCCCGTCAATCCCAAGCGCGCCGAGGTCCAGGGCCTGGCTGCCTACCCCTCGCTGCGCGCGCTGCCCGAGGCGCCCGACGCCGTGGTCATCAGCCTGCCCGGCGAGGACGTGGCCGCCGCCATCGACGACTGCGTGGCCGTGGGCGCGCGCCTGGCCGTGATCTATTCGTCCGGCTTTGCCGAGCTGGGCGAGGAGGGCCGCCGGCAGCAGGCCGACCTGGTGGCGCGGGCGCGCCGGGCGCCAGGCGGCGGGCTGCGCCTGTTCGGCCCCAATTGCCAGGGCGTGGCCAACTTCGCCACGGGCGCCATCCTCAACTTCTCGACCATGATCAACGAGAACGCGCCGGCCGACGGTCCCGTGGCCATCGTCAGCCAGAGCGGTGCGGGCGCGGCCATTCTCTACGGCGGCCTGCGCCGCGCGGGCATCGGCGTGCGCTACATGCTGTCCACAGGCAACGAGGCCGATGTCTGCGCGGCCGAGGCCGTGCGCGCCGTGGTCGAGGACGAGGGCATCCGCCTGGTCGTGCTCTACATCGAGACGCTCAGGCAAAGCGCCTGGCTGGCCGAGGCCGCGCGCCTGGCCCATGCGCGCGGCGTCACCATCCTGGCCGTGAAGGCCGGCCGCACGCGCGCAGGCCAGGCCACGGCCAGCTCGCACACGGGCGCGCTGGCGGCAGAGGACGCGCTGGCCGATGCCTTCCTGCGCCAGCACGGCATACCGCGCCTGGCCGACTTCCGCGAGCTGATCGACTACGCGCCGCTATTCCTGTCCCAGCCTGCGCCGCGCGGTCGCCGCGTGGTCAGCATCAGCAATTCGGGCGCCACCTGCGTGCTGTCGGCCGATGCGGCCGAGGAATATGGCCTGGCCCTGGAGCCGTTCGATGCCGCCACGCTGGACGGCCTGTCCCAGGCCTTGCCGCCGTATGTCACGCCGCGCAATCCCATCGACATGACCACGGCCCTGCTGGGCAGGCCGCAGACCTTTGGCGACACGCTGCGGGCCTTGTCGGGCAGCGGCGCGGCGGACCTCGTCCATGTAGGTTTTCCGATAGGCGGCGAAGGCTATGACTTTGCCGATTTCGCGGGCCAGGCCAGCCGCTTTGCGCACGACACCGGCGTGCCGATTGCGGTCAGCGTCAACCAGGACTGGGTGGCCCAGGCCTTCCAGGCCCAGGGCGTGCCCACCTTCTGGAGCGAGCGCGCCGCCATGCGCGGCCTGGCGCTGCTGGCCGAGCAGGCCGGTGGCCGGCAGGCACAGGCGCCGTCTGCCGAGGCATCGCTGCCGGCGCCAGCGTCCCGTTCCCTCACGCTGGACGAGCCCTCCAGCCTGTCCGAGCTGGCCCGCGCCGGCCTGCCGGTGATGCGGCATCTGGTCTGCAGGAACGATGACGAGGTGCGCGCCGCCCTCCAATCCCTGCCGCTGCCCCTGGTGGCCAAGGGCGTGTCCGCCGATCTCTCGCACAAGTCCGAGCATGGCCTGGTGCGACTCAACATCCGCGAGGCAGGCCAGGCGCTGGCGGCTTTGGCCGACTTCGCCGCCACGCTGGGCCGCCTGGGCGCAGCCGATGGCGGCCTGCTGCTGGGTGCCCAGCACAAGGCCGACTTCGAGCTGGCGCTGGGCGCCCATGTGGATGCCGAATTCGGCGTGGTGGTCATGGTCGGCCAGGGCGGTGTGCTGGTGGAGGCGCTCAGGGACGTGCAATTCCTCGTGGCCCCCTTCAGTGCGCGGCAGGCGCTGGATGCCCTTGCGCGCCTGGCCATCGCCCCGGCCTTTGCGGCCGTGCGCGGCATGCCGGCCGTGGAGCTGGAGGCCGTGGCCGCCATGATGGTGCGGCTGGGCGACTGGATGCTGGCCCAGGGCGGGCGCGTGCAGTCGGTCGATGCCAACCCCGTGCTCGTGGCGCGTGGTGCACAGGCGCCGGTCGTCGTCGATGCGGTGGTGGCCGTGGCCGCTGCACCAGGGGAAGCATCATGAGCGGCGCCCTGCACCCCATCCGCCGCGTGCTGGTGGCCAACCGGGGCGCCGTGGCCGCACGCGTGATCCGCACGCTGCGGCGCATGGGTATTGCCTCCGTGGCCGTGTACTCCGAAGCCGATGCCGATCTGCCCTATGTCCGGGCGGCTGACCAGGCCGTGTGCATCGGCCCTGCGCCCGCCGCGCAAAGCTATCTGGACCAGGCGCGGCTGCTGCAGGTGGCGCGCGAGACCGGCGCCGATGCCGTGCACCCGGGCTACGGCTTTCTCTCCGAGAACGCGGAGTTCGCCGAGGCCGTGCAGCGCCAGGGCCTGTGCTTCATCGGCCCCTCGCCGCACTGGATACGCACGCTGGGCCACAAGACCCAGGCGCGTGCCTTCATGGCTGCCCAGGGCATGCCGCAGGCGGCCAGCTCGGCCGTGCTGCACAGCCTGCAGGAGGCGCAGGCGGAGGCGGCGCGCATAGGTTTTCCCGTGCTGGTCAAGCCCGCAGGCGGGGGCGGCGGCATCGGCATGCTGCCCGCGCACGATGCACCGCAGCTGGAGGCCGCCTGGTCCAAGGCCAGCGGCATTGCCGCCAAGTACTTCGGCACGGCCGAGCTGTACCTGGAAAAGCTGATCGAGGCGCCGCGCCACATCGAGTTCCAGGTGCTGGCCGACCGCCATGGCGCGGCGCGCGTGCTGTTCGAGCGCGACTGCTCGGTGCAGCGCCGCCACCAGAAGGTGGTGGAAGAGGCCCGCCCCGCAGGCATTCCCGCGCAGGCCCTGGCCGACATGCGGCAACTGCTGGCCGGCCTGCTGGCGCGCACGGGCTATGACGTGATCGGCACCGTGGAGATGCTCTACACGCCGCAGCACGGCTTTGTCTTCCTGGAGATGAACACGCGGCTGCAGGTCGAGCATGCGGTGACCGAGGAGATCACGGGCACCGACATCGTCGAGGCCCAGATCCGCCTGGCCGCTGGCGAGCGCATGGGCGATGTGCTGCCCGCCGACCCCGTGGCCAGCGGCCATGCCATCGAGGCGCGCATCTATGCCGAGGACCCCGTGCGCTTCCTGCCCTCGCCGGGGCGCCTGGACCGCTTCGAGATGCCCCAGGGCGAAGGCCTGCGCGTGGAGACCGGCTATGCCCAGGGCTGCAGCGTCACGCCCTTTTATGACCCCATGGTCGCCAAGCTCGTGGCCCATGGCAGCGACCGCGCCCAGGCCATCGCACGGCTGCGCCAGGCGCTGGCGCAGACCCGCATCGAGGGCGTGAAGACCAACATCCCCTTCATCGAACGCATCCTGGGCCACGCCGATTTCCTGGACCTGCGCATCGACACCGGCATCGCCCAGCGCGTGCTGGCCAACCTTTGAAAGCCCTACCCATGACCACCACCCCGAACATGATCACAAGCCCCATCGCCGGCCTCGTGGCCGCTGTGGAAGCCGCCGAAGGCGGCACCGTCGCCCTGGGCGACACCCTCATCATCGTGGAGTCCATGAAGATGGAGATTCCCGTGGAAAGCGAGGTGGCTGGCGTCGTGCGCCGCATGCTCGTGGCCGTGGGCGAGCCGGTGGCCGAAGGCCAGGCGATTGCGGAGATCGGATGAACGCCGTTGGAATCGCCACCACCCCGGACCTGGAGGCCGCCGCGCTGGCGCGCGGCTACTTCGGCATCGACGTGCCCTTCATGTCCCATATCGGCCTGGAGCCCGTGAGCCTGGCGCCCGGTCTGGCGCGCACGCGCCTGCCCATGCGCCCGCACCTGGCCAACAGCCGGGGACATGGCCACGGCGGCGCGCTGATGGGCGCGCTGGACTTCACGCTGAGTGCGGCAGCGCGCTCGTCCAACCCGCTGGGGCTGGGCGTGGTGACCATCGAGATGAGCACGCATTTCCTCGCCTCGGCCACCACCGACCTGCTGATCGAGGCCCGCGTGCTGCGCGCAGGCGCGCGCACCGTGTTCTGCGAGGGCAATGTGCTGGACAGCGCGGGCCAGGCCGTGTGCACGGCGCGGGCCGTGTTCAAGCTGATCGCGCTGTAGCCCGGCTTCAGGCGCCGTCGCCTTCGGGCGCCGGCGGCAGCAGGTGCTGCCCGATCTGCTGCCAGGCCTTGGCCGCGTCATGCTGGCCGCCGAACATGTGGCAGCTGGCCGCCGTCATGGCCAGGCGGCCGTTTTCGGGTTCCAGGTCGAACGCCAGTTCGCATTGCGCGGCGGCGTTGCGCCACATCACCACGGCGTCTGGCGATTCTTCCTTTTGCAGCGCATGGGCTTCGGCCATCCAGGCCTGGGCCAGGCGAAACGCGCCCTCGGCCTGGTCGGGGTCGGCCTTGTGGGCCAGGTAGAACTGCTTGCCGGCCTGCTGCCACAGCGCCCGGGCCTGGGCGAAATCCTGGGTGGCGGCCCGCTGCGCCTGGGCCACCAGGGCATTGCCTTCGGCCAGCAGCGTTGCGTAGGAGGAGGGGGCGTCTTGCGTCATGGGGCGCCATTGTGCCGCCGCTCCGGTGCCTGTGTTCAGGCCGGGGAATCGCGCGGCGGGCTCGGGCTGTCCGGCAGCTCCAGGCCGATGCGCGTGAAGCCGCCTTCGGACTCGGCAAAGCAGCGCCCGCCATGCATGCGCGCGATGGCGGCCACGATGGCCAGGCCCAGGCCATGGTTCCGGTCGGCCTGGCTGCGCGCGGCGTCGGCCCGGTAGAAGCGGTCGAACAGGCGCGGCAGGTGGGCGGGGTCGATGGCCGGTCCCTGGTTGAGCAAGGCCAGGGCCACATCGCCCGCCCCGCCATGGTGGGCACAGGGGCGCGAGCCGATCTGCACGGTGATGGTGGAGCCGCGCTGCGCATAGCGCGTGGCATTGCCCAGCAGGTTGGACAGCGCGCGGCGCAGCAGCCGCGCATCGACCTCGGCAGCGGCATCGCCCTGGACAGTGACCTGCAGGTCTGCCTCCTGCAGCGCGGCCTCGTGGAAGTCGATGACCTCGTGGGCCAGCGCGGCCAGGCTGGCCAAAGGCGCCAGGCGCGCGCCCTGGCCCCGGTCGGCCTGCGAGAGAAACAGCATGTCGGCCACGATGCCGGCCATGCGCCGCAGGTCCTCCAGGTTGGAGGCCAGCACCTCGCGCAGCTCGGCCTCGCTGCGCGGCTTGCGCAATGCCAGCTCGCAGCTGCTGATCAGGGTGGTCAGCGGCGTGTTCAGCTCATGGGCCACGTCGGCATTGAAGGCCTCCATCTGCCGGTAGGCCACGGCCAGCCGTTCCAGCAAGGCGTTGAATTGCGCGATCAGCGGTCGCAGCTCCTGCGGCTGGCCGCTGTCGTCCAGCCGCCGCTGCAGGTCCTGGGCCGACAGCTGGCGCGTCTGCTCGGTCAGCTCGCGCAGCGGCGCCAGGCCCAGTCGCACCAGCCAGATGCCGGTCAACGACACCAGCAGCGCGCCGCCCACGGCGGCCAGGGCCAGCGTCCAGGCCAGCAGGGACAGCTGCCGGTCATCGTCGGCACGGTCCAGAGTGAGCTGGGCGCGCGCATGCTGGCCGGAGTCGGACAGCACCACCTCGAAGCCGCGCTGCAGCGTGCGGCCCGGCGCCTTGGGAATGCGCAGGCGCTCGTAGATCACGCGGCCCTGCATGTCGGTGATGCGCAGAGACATCTCGTCCAGGCCCGTGAGAAAGTCGTCCAGCATGTGGGCCATCCCGGCCTCGTTGTGGGCGCTGCGGCTTTCCGTCATCAGGTGCAGCACGGCCTGCTGCTTGAGGTCCAGCGTCTCGCTCTGGTGCTGCTCCAGCATCATCGAGGCCACCACATAGACGGCCGCGCACACCAGGCCCAGGCCCAGCATGGTCTGCAGGGCCAGCCAGCGCGACAGGCGCCGGCCCAGGTGGGGAATGTCGGCGGGGGCCTTGCCGTTCACGGTGCGCGCGACTCCAGCACGTAGCCCATGCCGCGCACCGTGTGCAGCAGCGGCTGCGCGAAGGGCTGGTCCAGCTTCAGGCGCAGGCGGCGCACGGCCACCTCGACCACATTGGTCTCGCTGTCGAAGTTCATGTCCCAGACCTGGGAGGCCAGCTCGGTGCGCGACAGCACCTCGCCCTGGCGGCGCAGCAGCAGGCTCAGCAGGTTGAATTCCTTGGCCGTGAGGTCCAGCCGCTGGCCGGCGCGCGTGGCGCGTCGGCGGATCAGGTCCAGCTCCAGGTCGGCCATGCGCAGCATGGTGGCCTCGACCGCCGGATGCGCCGTGCCGACACTGCGGCGCAGCAGCACATGCATGCGCGCGACCAGTTCGGAGAAGGCAAAGGGCTTGACCAGGTAGTCGTCGGCGCCGCCCTGCAGGCCGCGCACGCGATCCTCCACCTGGCCGCGCGCCGTCAGCATCAGCACCGGCGTCTGCCGGGACTGGCGCAGCGCCGCCAGCACGGCCAGGCCGTCGATGCCGGGCAGCATGCCGTCAAGCACGATGAGGTCGTAGGCCAGCTCGGTGGCCAGGTGCAGGCCGTCGATGCCGTCGTGCGCCACATCGACCACGAACCCCTCCTCGGTCAGGCCCTTGCGGAGGTAGTCCGCCAGCTTGATTTCGTCTTCGATGACCAGGACTTTCATGCCGAGCATTGTCGGGGAAGGGCAAGGTTTGCCAAGATGACAAATTTGTCATGTGCCCGACAGCCACAGGTCGCCGCACGGCCCTAGACTCGCCGGCTTGGGTGAGTCGTGGTTGTGGGCAAACGCCATGTACGACAATCCCGCACCTGCCCCATGCCCTCCTCCATGACCCGGCCCCGTCTCGCCGCCCTCGCCGTCCTCGTGATCGCGCTGCTGTTCCAGTGGAGCTGGATGGCGGCCGCTGCGCTGTGCCGGCACGACGGACATGAGACCCGGCACTTCGGCCACCATGTCCACGGCGTGAGCCTGCATGGCATGGGCGCCGAGCGCCATGCCGGTGCAGGCGCCGAACCGGGGCATCCGGCGCAGAAGGCTGACCAGGGCCAGCCGTCGTCGCTCAGCGTCGATTGCTCCATGTGCCATGCCTGGGTGGCCGTTGCCACCCACTACACCAAGGCCGCGCCGGTGGCGCCTCCCCCCATGCCATTCGCCGAGCCGCTGCGCCGGCATGCCTCGGCCGTGCTGCTGCGCCCCGATCGGCCCCGCTGGCAGGGCTGACGCCCCCTGCAGCCGCCGGCCGGGCATGGCCCTTTTCCTGCCCCGGACCGGCATTCCCCTGAAATCCCCTCGCGCTCAGCGGCCATGGGCCGTGCGCGCCCGCCGCAGTGGCCTGACCGGCTGATGAACGGTCAGGCCTGGCCTGTGCGCGGGCAAGGAGTCCGTGTATGTCTTTCCCTTCGTCCTTTCCGTCGAGGACGGCTTCCCACGCACCATGGAGCGCCTGGCCCGGGCCGCGCGCCCTGCTGGCAATGGCCGTGCTGACCGCTTGCGGCGCCGTGCAGGCGGGCGAGCCTGCCGATGCGGCTGCGCCATCTGCAGCCCCTGTTTCCGAGGTCACACCGGCAGGCCCGCCGCTGGATCTGCAGCAGGCCCTGGCCCTGGCGCTGGACGGCAACCCCGGCCTGCGTGCGGCCCGCCGTGCGCTGGAGGCCAGCGATGGCGCCGTGCTCCAAAGCCGTGCCCGGCCCAACCCCGAGCTGGCCTATGCGCAGGAGGACACGCGCCGCAGCACCCGCACGCTGACCGTGCAGCTGAACCAGACCCTGGAAGTGGGCGGCAAGCGCGAGGCCCGCATGCGCGTGGCCGAGCGCGGCCGCGACCTGGCGCAGGCCGAGCTGGCAGGGGCCGAGGCTGCGCTGCGCGCCGACGTGGGCACGGCCTTCTTCGGCGTGCTGGCTGCGCAGCAGCGCGTGGTCCTGGCCGGGCAGACGCTGGAGATCGCCAGCAGTGCGCGCGAGGCCGCGGCCCGCCGCGTGGCGGCCGGCAAGGTGGCGCCGCTGGAGGAAACCCGGGCCCGCGTGGCCGAGTCCGGCGCCCGCCTGGAGCAGGCCCAGGCCCGCTCGGGCCTGCGCGTGGCGCGCGGCCAGCTGCAGGCGCTGTGGGGCGAGCGAGTGCGCCCCTTCGGCCAGGCCGAGGGCGCGGTGGACGCCCTGCCCCAGCTGCCTGAGCTGGCAGCCCTGCAGCAGCGCATCGAACAGGCGCCCGCCGTGCTGCGTGCGCGCCAGGCGCTGGAGCAAAGCCGCGCCACGGCCGACCTGGAGCGTGCGCGGCGCCTGCCCGATCCCACGGTCAGCCTGGGCGTCAAGCGCGCCACCGAGGTCGGGCGCAACCAGCTCGTGGTCGGCATCTCCGTGCCCCTGCCCGTGCTCGACAGCAACCGGGGCAACCAGTTGCAGGCCCTGCGCCTGGCCGACCAGGCCGAGGAGCAGTTGCTGGCCACGCGCGTGCAGCTGCAGGCCCAGCTGTTCGAGGCCCGCGAGCTGCTGCAGGCCAGCCGCGAGCAGGCGCGCCAGTTGGCCGAGGAGGTTCTGCCCACGGCGCGCACGGCCTACGAGCTGGCCTCGCGCGGCTTTGCGCTGGGCAAGTTCGGCTACCTCGACGTGCTGGACGCGCAACGCACCTGGTCGGAGGCGCGCAGCCAGTACCTGGACCAGCTGCTGGCCACCCACCGCGCCGCCGCCGACATCGACCGCCTGCTGGGCACCGAATCCGGCCTCTGATTCCGATAGCAACCTGATTGCATCCAGACCATGAACACCAAGCCCTCCTCCTCCCCCCTCGGACCGCGCCGCACCCTTGTGGCCATTGCCGTCATCCTGGCCCTGGGCGCGCTGGCCGCCACGCTGATCCTGCGCAGCGGCACGCCGGGCGCTGCCAAGGCCGACAGCCATGGCCACGGCCACAGCGAGGCCGCAGGCCATGCCGATGGCGAGCACCACGGCGCTGCAGCCGGAGATGGCCACAAGCACGACGAAGGCCATGCCGACGATGAACACCATGAAGACTCCAAGGCGGAAAAAGCCGAGGCCAAGCCTGCCGCCCAACCTGCCGCCAAACCGGCTGCAGAAGCCGGCCATGGCGACGACGAAGGCCTGATCGCCATGGACGCCCAGCGCATGCAGGCGGCCGGCGTGCGCCTGGCCGAGGCCGGCCCGGCCACCGTGCGCTCCGTGCTGCAGCTGCCCGGCGAGATCCGCTTCAACGAAGACCGCACGGCCCACGTCGTGCCGCGCGTGGCTGGCATTGCCGAGAGCGTTCCCGCCAACCTGGGCCAGAACGTGAAGAAGGGCCAGCTGCTGGCCGTGCTCAGCAGCGCCGCCGTGTCCGAGCAGCGCAGCGAACTGCTGGCCGCCAGCAAGCGCCTGGAGCTGGCCCGCACCACCTACGCACGTGAAAAGCAGCTGTGGGAGGAAAAGGTCTCGGCCGAGCAGGACTACCTGCAGGCGCGCCAGGCGCTGCGCGAGGCCGAGATCGCCGTCTCCAACGCCCAGCAGAAGCTGGCCGCCACGGGCGCCGGTGCCGGCGGCGCGGGCGGGCTCAACCGCTTCGAGCTGCGCGCACCGTTTGACGGCGTGATCGTGGAAAAGCACCTGTCCGTGGGCGAGGCCGTGCAGGACACCACCCAGGTCTTCACCATCTCCGACCTGCGCAGCGTCTGGGCCGAGATGCGCGTGGCCGCGCCCGACCTGCCCGCCGTGCGCGTGGGCGAGAAGGCCACGGTGCGCGCCACGGCCTTCGACTCCTCGGCCACGGGCGAGGTGGCCTATGTGGGCGCCCTGATCGGCCAGGACACGCGCACGGCCCCCGCGCGCATCACCCTGCCCAACCCCGACGGCGTGTGGCGCCCGGGCCTGTTCGTGAACGTGGAGCTGACGGCATCGTCCCGGCAGGCGCCGCTGGCCGTGGCCACGCAGGCACTGCAGAAGATGGAGCAGCAGACCGTGGTCTTCGTGCCCGTGCAGGGCGGTTTCCGCGCCCAGCCCGTGCGCGTGGGCCGCAGCGACGGCAAGGCCACCGAGGTGCTCGAAGGCCTCAAGCCCGGCCAATCCTACGTGGCCGAGGGCAGCTTCATGCTCAAGGCCGAGCTGGGCAAGGCCACGGCCGAGCACTCCCATTGATGCGGGCATGAACGGAGAACTCCATGTTTGAACGCATCATCCGATTCGCCATCGAGCAGCGCTGGCTGGTCCTGCTGGCCGTGCTGGCCATGGCGGGCCTGGGCATCTACAACTACCAGCGACTGCCGATCGACGCCGTGCCCGACATCACCAATGTCCAGGTGCAGATCAACACCCAGGCCAGCGGCTACTCGCCGCTGGAGACCGAGCAGCGCATCACCTATCCCATAGAGACGGTGATGGCCGGCCTGCCCCACCTGGAGCAGACGCGATCGCTGTCGCGCTACGGCCTGTCCCAGGTCACCGTGGTGTTCAAGGACGGCACGGACATCTACTTTGCGCGGCAGCTGGTGGGCGAGCGCATACAGCAGGCGCGCGACAGCCTGCCTGCGGGCATCACGCCCACGCTGGGCCCCATCTCCACGGGCCTGGGCGAGATCTACCTGTGGACCGTGGAGGCCGAGGACGATGCGAAAAAGCCAGACGGCACGCCCTACACGCCCATGGACCTGCGCGAGATCCAGGACTGGGTCATCAAGCCGCAGCTGCGCAACGTGCCCGGCGTCACCGAGATCAACTCCATCGGCGGCTACGCCAAGGAGTACCTGGTGGCGCCCGCGCCCGAGAAGCTGGCCGCCTACGGCTTCACGCTGG
Organism: Delftia sp. UME58; assembly: GCF_014170385.1. Lineage (NCBI taxonomy): Bacteria > Pseudomonadati > Pseudomonadota > Betaproteobacteria > Burkholderiales > Comamonadaceae > Delftia > Delftia sp. UME58. The sequence goes on along the minus strand of NZ_LZZV01000071.1, from coordinate 28,584 downwards.
CCGACATCGTCACCGCCCTGCAGCGCAACAACAGCAACGTGGGCGCGGGCTATATCGAGCGCCAGGGCGAGCAGTACCTGATCCGCGCGCCGGGCCAGGTCGGCGGCATCGCCGACATCCGCGAGGTCATCGTGGGCTCGGCCCAGGGCCAGCCCATCCGCATCCGCGACCTGGCCGAGGTCGGCCTGGGGCAGGAGCTGCGCACGGGCGCGGCCACCGACAACGGCCGCGAGGTGGTGCTGGGCACGGTGTTCATGCTGATCGGCGAGAACAGCCGCACCGTCTCGCGCGCCGTGGACCAGCGCATGGCCGAGATCAACCGGGGCCTGCCCCCGGGCGTCAAGGCCATCACCGTCTACGACCGCACCAACCTGGTGGACAAGGCCATCGCCACGGTCAAGAAGAACCTGGTGGAGGGCGCGGCCCTGGTGGTGGTCATCCTCTTCCTGTTCCTGGGCAACCTGCGCGCGGCGCTGATCACGGCGCTGATCATCCCGCTGTCCATGCTGTTCACCTTCACGGGCATGGTGCACTACAAGGTCAGCGCCAACCTCATGAGCCTGGGGGCGCTGGACTTCGGCATCATCATCGACGGCGCCGTGGTCATCGTGGAGAACTGCGTGCGCCGCCTGGCGCATGCGCAGGAGGCGCGCGGACGGTCGCTGACGCGCAGCGAACGCTTCCATGAAGTGTTTGCCGCGGCCAAGGAGGCGCGCCGCCCGCTGCTGTTCGGCCAGCTCATCATCATGGTGGTCTACCTGCCCATCTTCGCGCTCACGGGCGTGGAGGGGAAGATGTTCCATCCCATGGCGCTCACGGTGGTCATCGCGCTGGCCGGCGCCATGCTGCTGTCCATCACCTTCATCCCGGCGGCGATTGCGCTGTTCATGGGCGACAAGGTGGCCGAGAAGGAAAACCGCCTCATGGGCTGGGCACGCCGCGGCTATGCGCCCGTGCTGGCGCGCGTCATGGCCGCGCCCGCCGTGGTGCTCACGGCCGCCGCCGTGGCCGTGGCCCTGAGCCTGCTGCTGGCCACGCGCCTGGGCAGCGAGTTCGCGCCCAACCTCAACGAAGGGGACTTCGCCATCCAGGCGCTGCGCATCCCGGGCACCAGCCTCACGCAATCGCTGGAAATGCAGATGCAGATCGAGAAGGCGCTCAAGAAGGAGTTCCCCGAGATCGACCGCGTGTTCGCGCGCACCGGCACGGCCGAGATCGCCTCCGACCCCATGCCGCCCAACATCTCGGACGGCTACATCATGCTGAAAGCCCGCAGCGAGTGGCCCGACCCGGCGCGCCCGCGCGATGAGCTGCTGGCCGCCGTGCAGGCGTCGGTGGACCGCATCCCGGGCAACAACTACGAGTTCTCCCAGCCCATCCAGCTGCGCTTCAACGAGCTGATCTCGGGCGTGCGCAGCGACGTGGCCGTGAAGATCTTCGGCGACGACATGGCCGTGCTGGAGAAAAGCGCCCAGACCGTGGCCGGCATGCTGCAGCAGATTGCGGGCGCCTCCGAGGTCAAGGTCGAGCAGACCACGGGCCTGCCCATGCTCACCGTGCAGATCGACCGCGAAAAGGCCTCGCGCTACGGCCTGAACATGGGCGATGTGCAGGACGCCATCAGCACCGCCATGGGCGGCACCGAGGCCGGCACGGTATTCCAGGGCGACCGGCGCTTCGACATCCAGGTGCGCCTGCCGGACGCCGTGCGCAACGACCTGCAGGCCCTGAGCCGCCTGCCCATCGCCCTGCCGCGCGGGGCGGACGGGCGCATCGGCTTCGTGCCGCTGTCGGCCGTGGCCACGTTCGAGACCGCGCCCGGCCCCAACCAGGTCAGCCGCGAAGACGGCAAGCGCCGCATCGTGGTCAGCGCCAATGTGCGCGGGCGCGACATGGGCTCCTTCGTGGGCGAGGCACAGCAGAAGCTGCAAGGCCTGTCGCTGCCGCCCGGCTACTGGACGCGCTGGGGCGGCACCTTCGAGAACCTGGAGTCGGCCACGCGCCGCCTGCAGATCGTCGTGCCCGTGGCGCTGCTGATGGTCTTCGTGCTGCTGTTCGCCATGTTCGGCAATGTGCGCGACGGGCTGGTGGTCTTCACGGGCATTCCGTTCGCGCTCACCGGCGGCATCCTGGCGCTGTGGCTGCGCGACATACCGCTGTCCATCTCGGCGGCGGTGGGCTTCATCGCGCTGTCGGGCGTGGCCGTGCTCAACGGCCTGGTCATGATCTCCTGGATCAGAACCTTGCGCGAGCAGGGCGCCAGCGTGCCCGACGCCGTGACCGAGGGCGCGCTCACCCGCCTGCGCCCCGTGCTGATGACGGCCCTGGTGGCCTCCCTGGGCTTCGTGCCCATGGCCATTGCCACGGGCACGGGCGCCGAGGTGCAGCGGCCGCTGGCCACGGTGGTGATCGGCGGCATCCTGTCGTCCACGCTGCTGACCTTGCTGGTGCTGCCGCTGCTGTACCGTCTGGTGCACCGCAACGACCCGTCGGAGGGGATGCAGGATGGACAGGCCGGCAACGACGGCAGGGGCGCCGTGGCCGCCTGACGGCTCGGCCGCTCCACGAAGGCCACGGAATGCCCGTGGCCTTTTTTTGGGGGGAGCTATTGGCGTATGTCGGTTGCATGACAGCAATGTCACCATCCTGTGGGGCTGGTGTGGGCGCGTGATTTCTACATTGGAGTCCTCTCCCCGGCGTTCCGCATCGCGGGGCGTGGGGAGAACGAATCACCAACGCTCTTTGAAAGGGACCACACCATGTCGCAACGCCGCTTCACCCCCGCCACCCTCATCGCCCCCCTCATCGCCGGCCTGGCCGCATCGGCAGCGCTGCTGCTGCCCGGCATGGCATCGGCGGCCGGGTACATGCATCCTGCCAACAACGAGGCAGGCGTCGTCGTGCATCCCGAACATTTCCAAAGCAGCAAGACGCGCGCCCAGGTGGTGGCCGAGGCCGAGGCAGCCGTGCGCCAGGGCGGCACCTCGCGCTTCAATGCCGGCGTCTACCCGGCTCCCGCACCGCAGACCGGCGCGGGCAAGACACGCCAGGAGGTGATCAATGAACTGATCAACGAAACGCCCTCCCAGCGCGAGGCACGCCAGCGCGCCATGGGGGGCTGATGCACGGGCGGGACCGCCCCCCGCAGGTGCCCGGATCAATGCAAACCCCACGCGCCGCCTGGCTACGAGCCTGCGGCGCGTTCCGCTTCCTCGGCATCATGGGCGCGCGCAATGGCCAGGATCACGTCGCGCGCCAGCCGGCGCTTGGGCACGGGAAGGCGCAGGTAGATCTTGAACAGCTCGCTGTCCTCGTAGCCCAGGCCTGCGGACCAGCTGCTCCTGGGCTCGCGCACCTCGCGCACCTGCTGCGGCGAGCGCAGGAACTCCTCCAGCGGCACCTGCAGCCAGTCGGCCAGCGCAGCGAGTTTCCTGGCGTTGGGCATGGTCTTGCCGATCAGCCAGAGGCGCACGCCATGCTGGGACATGGGCTTGCCCCAGAAACGGGAATTGAACTCGTGCTCCAGCACGGCAGGCCTGGCTTCGTAGCCCCGGGCCTGCATTGAATCACGTAATTTTTGAGCAAACCGCTGCTTTGCATCCTGCATGCGCGAACGCTATGGGTTTGGCTTGATCGAGATGTGAGTATTTAGAAAAATCACACCTATTTTTGATTGATAGTTAATATCAACAATCAATCTGAGAATCACATGCACGGGGGAGCAAATGCGTTGGCAACGAGTGTGGCAGCTGCCCTCGAGCCTTGTACTGGTGCTGGGCGGTTGCGGCGGTGACGACGGTGATGTCCTGGCGGTCCGGGCCGCGTCCTGGGGCGGTGCATCGGGGGCCTCGATAGGCCAGGTACTCCAGGAGAGGAAAGCATGCGCGCGCAGTGCATGGCGCAGCGTGGGCGATGGAAGCGGCGGGCGCATCGTCGAGTACACCTGCGAGAGATCAGGCACGCATGGATACCTGCAGTTGCGGCTGCGCCAGGATGCCGAGCAGCTGCAGCGGGCTGCCGATGGCAAGCAGGCGCGGTTCGAGGCCCGGCTGCGTGGCGGCTGGCGCGAATTGCTGATGCTGGAGCGCCAGCGCCAGGAGATGCTGGACAGCCATCGGCTTGAGGCGCAGAAGGACGCGGAACGCATGCGCCTGCACCTGGAAGACCTGCACATGCTGGAGGAAATGTCAGACTGCCGCAGCTTCCGCCCGCAAAGGCTGGGCGCCGAAGCATCTCCGCAGCGGCTGGTGCTGGCCGCCGACGCCTGCGTGCGTTCCGGGCGCCCCGCCGAGCCGGTCTATGCACGCGAACGCAAGCAGACGCTGGAGCACATGCGTGCAGCCCTGCCGCGCTACGACGAGGCCCGGCTGGGACGCGAGGCGGCTCTGCGGGCTCTGGAGCGCACGCTAGAGCAGCAGGAGGCGGCGCTGCGCAGACTGGAGGAGGACCGGCCCGAGACAGGGGAGCGCATCCGCAGATCCCTGGCCGAACGGCTGGAGGCGATGCGCCTGCGGTTGAACCAGGTCGGCCGTGTGCGCGAACTCACGCGCTGGAGCACGGCAGGTGCGCGCGTGGTCTACCTGGACACCTCCTTGGCGATGGAATGCGGCATGCGCACTCTGTCCCATGCCTTACCACTGGAGGCCATGATCGAAGACCTGGCGGAGGATCTGGCCGTACCGCGGAAGGAAGCTGCGCTGGCACGCGCACTCGACGGGCTGTGGCTGCGCTGCCTGCAGCAGCCGTGACCAGCGGGTTGCATGGTGATCGTTGCACGGCGCCGGTTGCACCGCGCCCGTTGCACCGCGCCCGTTGCACGTCGCCCGTTGCACGTCGCCTCAGAATCTCGGCAGGTCCGGGTGTGAGATCTGGCCGCCGCGCACCAGCATCTTTCCGTACTCGGCGCAGCGGTTGAGCGTGGGAATCACCTTGCCGGGGTTGAGCAGGGCCTGCGGGTCGAAGGCGGCCTTGAGCGCGAACATCTGGTCGTTCTCTGCCGTGGTGAACTGGGTGCACATGGAGTTGAGCTTTTCCACGCCCACGCCATGCTCGCCCGTGACCGTGCCGCCCATGGCCACGCTGGTCTCCAGGATGTCGGCGCCGAACAGCTCGCAGCGGTGCAGCTCGTCGGGGTCGTTGGCATCGAACAGGATCAGCGGGTGCAGGTTGCCGTCGCCCGCGTGGAAGACGTTGGCGCAGCGCAGGCCGTATTTCTTTTCCATCTCCTGGATGGCCAGCAGGATGTCGGCCAGGCGCTTGCGCGGGATGGTGGAGTCCATGCACATGTAGTCGGGGCTGATGCGCCCGCTGGCGGGAAAGGCGTTCTTGCGCCCGCTCCAGAAGCGCAGGCGCTCGGCCTCGCTTTCGCTCACCGTGATGGCCGTGGCGCCCGCGCTGCGCAGCACCTCGCTCATGCGGGCGATCTCTTCCTCGACTTCCTCGGGCGTGCCATCGCTCTCGCAAAGCAGGATGGCCTCGGCCGCGAGGTCGTAGCCGGCCTTGACGAAGTCCTCGACGGCGGCCGTCATGGGCTTGTCCATCATCTCCAGGCCGGCCGGGATGATGCCGGCCGCGATCACGGCGGCCACGGCGTCGCCGGCCTTGCGCACGTCGTCGAAGCTGGCCATGATGCAGCGCGCCAACTGGGGCTTGGGGATCAGGCGCACGGTGACTTCGGTGGTCACGGCCAGCATGCCTTCGCTGCCGACCAGGATGGCCAGCAGGTCGAAGCCCGGCGTGTCCAGCGCCATGGAGCCGAACTCCACCGGCTCGCCCTCCACGGTGAAGCCGCGCACCTTGAGCACGTTGTGCACGGTCAGCCCGTACTTGAGGCAGTGCACGCCGCCCGAGTTCTCGGCCACGTTGCCGCCGATGGTGCAGGCGATCTGGCTGCTGGGATCGGGCGCGTAGTACAGGCCGAAGGGCGCGGCGGCCTCGCTGATGGCCAGGTTGCGCACGCCGCACTGCACAACGGCCGTGCGGCTGGCCGCATCGACCTGCAGGATCTTGTTGAACTTGGCCAGCGACAGCGTCACGCCCATGGGATGGGGCAAGGCGCCGCCCGACAACCCGGTGCCCGCGCCGCGCGCGATCACGGGCACCTGGATGGCGTGGCAGGCACGCAGCACGGCCTGCACCTGGGCCTCGGTCTCGGGCAGGCAGACCACCAGCGGGCGCTGGCGGTAGGCCGTGAGGCCGTCGCATTCATAGGGCGTGGTGTCCTCGGCATTCCACAGCAGGGCATGCGCGGGCACATGGCGGGCCAGCGCGGCCACGACCTCGGCCTGGCGCCGTGCGCGCTCGGAGACCGTGGGCTGCTGGTGGGCCGCATCGGCGGCGGCCGACGCCATGGCGCCGGGAGCGAGGCTGGCTGGGGAGCTGGCGGAAGTCATGGGGCCTGACTTTAGGCGATGCCGCGGTCTTTGTGCAGCGGGGCTGCGCTGATGTTTATTGCAACGGTGCGTGAAATCCGTGAAATCCGATATGGGCGCCTCAGCAGGCCATCGCCCTCTTCAACCATTCCGCGAAGGCCGCGCATTCCCAGCGGTCCATGGTGCCGGTACGCCAGCACAGGTAGTGGGCATGGGGGCTGGCCGTGTCCACGTCGAACAGGCGCACCAGGGTGCCGTTGTCCAGCCAGGGCGCGCCCAGCTTGTGGCGCACCAGGGCGATGCCCATGCCGGCCGAGGCCGCGTCGCACATCAGGCCGATGTCGTTGAACTGCGAGCCCTCGTGCGGCTCGGGCCAGTCCAGGCCGGTGGCGCCGAACCAGGTGCGCCAGGGCTCCAGCGGACTGCGCAGCAGGGGCATGCCTTCCAGGTCCTGGGGCTGCTCGAAGGGGCCGTGCTCGCGGATGAAGGCCGGCGAGGCCAGCGGCGTGACCATGTCGCGCGCCAGCTCGATGTGCTCCACATCGGCATAGTGGCCGGGGCCGAAGCGCACCATCAGGTCTGCATCCTCGGCCACCACGTCCAGCAGCGGGATGGAGACCTGCAGGGCGATATCGATCTCGGGATAGGTTTCCGTGAACTGGCGCAGGCGCGGGATCAGGATCACGCGCGCAAAGGTGGGCGTGACGGCGAGCTTGAGCCTGCGGCGGCCCGGTGCCGTCACCTCGCCCGGAAAGCGCTGCAGCGCACCCAGGCCCTCGCGCACGTGGGACAGGTAGGCGCTGCCTTCGGTGGTGAGCGAAAAGTCCGAGCGACCGAACAGCCGCGTGCCCAGGATCTGCTCGAGCTGGCGCACGCGGTGGCTGACGGCGCTGGGCGTGACGCACAGCTCCTCGGCCGTCTGCGTCACGCTGCGCAGCCGCGCCAGCGCCTCGAAAGTAAGCAGGCACTGTATGGGCGGGATGCGGCGGGCGCCGCTGCCGGGCGGGGCAAAGCCGCTGCCGGCGGCAAGGGTCACGTTCGCCACGGGCGGTCGGGAGCCGGGCTCAGCGAAAGACCACGGTCTTGTGGCCGTTGAGGATGACGCGGTGCTCGCTGTGCCACTTGACGGCGCGGGCCAGCACCTGGCTCTCGGTGTCGCGGCCGCGGGCCGTGAGGTCCTCCACGGTGTCGGTGTGGTCGGCGCGGGCCACGTCCTGCTCGATGATCGGGCCTTCGTCCAGGTCGGCCGTCACATAGTGGGCCGTTGCGCCGATCAGCTTCACGCCGCGGTCATGGGCCTGGTAGTACGGCTTGGCGCCCTTGAAGCTGGGCAGGAAGCTGTGGTGGATATTGATCGCGCGGCCCGCCAGCTTGGTGCACAGGTCGTTGGACAGCACCTGCATGTAGCGCGCCAGCACCACGAGTTCGGCGCCTTCGGCCTCGATGATCTCGAACTGCCTTGCCTCGGCCTGGGCCTTGGTGGCGGCCGTGACGGGGATGTGGTGGAAGGGGATGTTGTAGCTGGCCGCCAGCTGGTAGAACTCGCGGTGGTTGCTGATGATGGCGCGGATGTCCACCGGCAGCAGGCCGCTTTTCCAGCGGAACAGCAGGTCGTTGAGGCAGTGGCCTTCCTTGCTGACCATCAGTACGGTCTTCATGGCTTCGGCCTCGGTGTGCAGGCGCCATTTCATCTGGTACTGGGTGGCCAGGTCGGTCAGGGCCGCCTTGAGGGCCGCGGGATCGCAGCCGTTGCAGGCAAACTGCACGCGCATGAAGAACAGTCCGGTGGCCGGGTCGTTATACTGCGCGGCCTCTTCGATGTTGCCGCCCTGTTCGAGCAGAAAGCCCGAGACGGCATGTACCAGACCGAGCCGGTCGGGGCACGAAAGGGTAAGAATATAGGCTTGGGTCATAGCGGCGCAATTGTCGCAGCATGGACACGACCCTGCGCAAGTCACACGTTCTGGGAACGTTCTGAGGAACCACATGCAAGATCAGGGAGAGCAGCCCCGAATACCGCTCTGGGGCGCAATGACCCTGTACGTGTGCGCAGGCCTGCTGTGGCTCTGGGGCGTGGAATGGCTGCTGACGCACCTGCAGATTCCACCCGGGCCGGCGGCGCGGCGGCGCATGCTGTCCTCGGTGGCCCTGGTGCTGGTCACGGCCGTGGGGGGCGGCTGGCTGCTGTGGCGCATGCGCCGTGGGGAGCGCGCGGCCCGCTCCGCCCAGGCCGCCAGCCACGAGGCCGACGAACGCCAGCGCCTGGCCGCTGCCGTGGTGGACAACACCATGGAGGGCGTGGTGGTCACCGATGCGCGCAGCCGCATCCTCTCGGTCAACAGCGCCTTCACGCGGCTGCTGGGCTATACCGAGCAGGAGATGCTGGGCCAGACCCCGCGCATGTTCAAGTCCGGCCGCCATGACAAGGCCTTCTACGAGGCCATGTGGGCCGGCATGCAGGCCACCGGCCACTGGCAGGGCGAGATCTGGAACCGCCGCAAGAACGGCGAAGTCTTCCCCGAGCGCATGTCGCTCAGCGCCGTCAAGGATGCCCAGGGCCGGGTCACCCACTACGTGTGCATGTTTACCGATATCTCGGCCGAGAAGGCGCGTGAGGCCCAGCTCGAATTCCTGGCCCACCGCGACATGCTCACCGGCCTGCCCAACCGCGTGCGCTTCAGCGCCCTGCTGGAGGACGCCGTGGCCGAGGCCGCCGCCAGGCAGGGCGCGCTGGCCGTGATGCTGCTCAACATCGACCGCTTCAAGGACGTCAACGACAGCTACGGCCACGCCATTGGTGACCAGGTGCTGCGCCACATCGCCGCCCGCGTGCACGACTCGCTGGGCCCGCAGGACCTGATAGGTCGCATGGCCGGCGACGAACTGGCCGTGCTGATCAAGGGCATGAGCGAGCGTGGCGACGCCATCGCCCGCGCGCGCCAGCTCATCGCGGCGGCCGGACAGCCCTGGAGCTCGCCCGACGGCCTGTCCGTCATGGCCGGCGTCAGCGTGGGCATCTGCCTGTATCCGTCCCACGCCGGCAATGCCCAGGACCTGCTGCAGGGCGCGCACGCCGCCGTCTACGGCGCCAAATCACGCAGCGGCCGCGCCTGGTGCTTCTTCGAGGAAGACATGACATTGGCCGCGCGCGAGCGCCTGGCCATGGAGGCGCGGTTGCGCCAGGCCATCGGACTGGGCCACCTGCGCCTGTACTTCCAGCCACAGATCGACCTGGCCACCGGCCGCCTGCTGGGCGCCGAGGCCCTGGTGCGCTGGCTGGACCCGGACGAAGGCCTCATATCTCCGGCCCGCTTCATCCCCGTGGCCGAAAGCTCGGGCGTCATCGGCCCGCTGGGCCTGTGGGTGCTGCGCGAAGCCTGCGCCCAGGGCCAGCGCTGGCGCGATCAGGGCCTGCCCGAGATGACCATTGCGGTCAACGTCTCGCTGCACCAGTTCCTGCTCACCGACATCGCCGGCGCCACCGCAGACGCGCTGACCGCCACCGGCTTTGCGCCGCACTGCCTGGAACTGGAAATCACCGAAAGCGCACTGGCCGAGCGTCCCGAGGAGGCTCTGGCCGTCATGCGCCGCCTGCGCGCCCAGGGCCTGCGGCTGGCCATCGACGACTTCGGCACCGGCTACTCCTCGCTGGCCCACCTCAAGCGCTTTCCGCTGGACCTGCTCAAGATCGACCAGGGCTTCATCCGCGACATCCCGCACAGCGCGGACGACATGGCCATCAGCGGCTCGGTGATCGCGCTGGGGCATGCCATGGGGCTCAAAGTGCTGGCCGAGGGTGTGGAGACGGCCGAGCAACTGGCATTCCTGCGAGGCAAGGGATGCGACTTCTTCCAGGGATATCTGTGCAGCAAGCCCATGCCCGCACAGGCGTTTGGGAAGTGGGTGTCGGACAACCAGGGCATGTGGGCCGTGCAGGGCTGATCGCCCGATGCACGGCAGGCCGACCACCGGGCCGAGGCCCGGCCCCTGCTCCATCACTGAGGCCAGGGGAGCCGAGCGAATCGACGGCAAATCAGGCCAACGCCTCCGCCGGCCCGAAGAATTCATAGCGGACCTGCCCTTCCGGCACCCCCAACACCCGCAACGACTCCTTCACCGACCGCATGAACGGCCGGGGCCCCAGGAAATACACATCGGCATCCACCGAAGGCAGCCACTCACCCAATTGCCGGGCGGTCAGCAGTCCCTGCGCATCGACCCCATCGCCCTCCTGCACCCGGTCATAGCAGTAGTACCGGCTGAGCTGCGGATGCACTGCGGCCAGCGCATCCACACGCTCACGGAAGGCATGGACACCGCGCTCACGCGCGCAGTGGATGAAGACCACGGGACGCTTGCTGGGCAAGGCCGCATCCAGCATGGGCAGGGTCGGCGTGATGCCCACGCCGCCGCTGATCAGCACCAGCGGACGCTCGCCGGGCTGCAGCGTGAAGTGGCCTGCGGGCGGGAACAGCTGCAGCGTGTCGCCGACCTGGACCTGGTCGTGCAGGAAGTTGGAGACCTTGCCGCCTGCCTCTCGCTTGACGCTGATGCGCAGGCTGCGGCCATCGGCGGGCGCGGACAGCGAGTAGTTGCGCCGCTGCTCCTGCCCGTCCACCACCAGGCGCAGGCCGATGTACTGGCCGGGCTGGTGGGCGATGACGGGGCCGCCATCGGCCGGCACCAGGTAGAACGAGGTGATCTCGGCGCTTTCCGCCACCTTGTCCTCGACCACGAAGGCACGCTCGCCGCGCCAGCCGCCCTCGGTCGCCGCCGTGCGGTCATAGGCCTGGCGTTCGGCACCGATCAGGATGTCGGCCAGCTGCTGGTAGGCGGCGCCCCAGGCATCGATGACCTCGTCGGTGGCGATCTCGGCGCCCAGCACTTCGCGGATGGCGCGCAGCAGGCAGGTGCCGACGATGGGGTAGTGCTCGGGCTGCACCTGCAGCGCCACATGCTTGTTGATGATCTGGGCGGGCAGGTCGCCCAGGGCTTCGAGCCGGTCGATGTGCTTGGCGTACATGAGCACGCTGTAGGCCAGGGCACGCGGCTGGGCACCGCTTTGCTGATGGGCCATGTTGAACAGGGCGCGCACCTCGGGGTACTCGCCCAGCATGGTCTGGTAGAAGTGGGTGATCAGCGCCTCGCCGCCGGTTTCAAGCAGCGGGACGGTGGATTGGACGATGGCACGTTGGCGGTCGGTCAGCACGGGAAACTCCTTGGGTACGGGGACGGGCATGCCCGGTGCGATGCCGGACATGCCTGGATAAAGGCAAGTGCCGTGCCAGGACTGCATCCCTTGCAGAACAAGGGTTTGGCGTTTCATGAGTCAATATGACCTTCGTCAAATCGAGTCTTTTTGACAGCGATCGCAGTCTTTATGACCACATCCACCGCCCTGCACGCCCTGACCCCCCTGGTGGCCGACCTGGCCCAGGACCTGCCCGAGCGCGAGCGCTTTCGCCGCCTGCTGGCGGCCCTGCGCGCCGTGCTGCCGGCCGATGCTGCCGCCCTGCTGCGGCTGGAGGGCGAGTGGCTGCGCCCCGTGGCCATCGATGGCCTGGTGCCCGATGCGCTGGGCCGGCGCTTTCGCATTGCCGAGCACCCGCGCTTTGCCCAGCTGCTGGCCGCTGGCCAGGCCATGCGCTTTGCACCCGACAGCCCGCTGCCCGATCCCTATGACGGCCTGGTGGCCCAGGGCCATGGACCGCTGGAGGTGCACGACTGCATGGGCTGCGTGCTGCAGTCGGGCGGCCTGCCCTGGGGCCTTCTCACGCTGGACGCGCTGGACCCGGGGCGCTTTGCCGACCCGGCCGCGCTGGCGGCGCTGCAGGCCTTCAGCAACCTGGCAGCGGCCACCGTGACCACGTCCGAGCGGCTGCGCCGGTTGGCGCGCAGTGCGCGCGCCCTGCCCGCGCCCGGCGCCGCCCCGGGGGGCGAGTCATCGCGTCCGCTGATCGGCCAGAGCCCGGCCATGCGCGCGCTGCAAAAGGACATCGCCCTGGTCGCTGCCAGCGACCTCAACGTGCTGGTCACGGGCGAGACCGGCACGGGCAAGGAACTGGTGGCCCAGGCCGTGCATGCGCAGTCGGCGCGTGCGGGCCGGGCGCTGGTCAGCATCAACTGCGCGGCCCTGCCCGACAACCTGGTCGAAAGCGAGCTGTTCGGCCATGTGCGCGGCGCCTTCACGGGCGCACTGTCCGAGCGCAGCGGCAAGTTCGAGCAGGCCGACCAGGGCACGCTGTTCCTGGACGAAGTGGGCGAGCTGTCCCTGGCCGTGCAGGCCAAGCTGCTGCGCGTGCTGCAAAGCGGCCAGCTGCAGCGCCTGGGCTCGGACCGCGAACACCATGTGGACGTGCGCGTGATCGCCGCCACCAACCGCGACCTGGCCGCCGAGGTGGCGGCAGGCCGCATGCGCGCCGACTTCTTCCATCGCCTGAGCGTCTACCCGCTGCGCGTGCCCGCGCTGCGCGAGCGCGACAGCGACGTGCTGATGCTGGCTGGCTTCTTCCTCGAGGAAAACCGCTCGCGCCTGGGCCTGGGCGGCCTGCGCCTGCATCCCGCCGCGCAATCGGCCCTGCTGGCCCAGGACTGGCCCGGCAATGTGCGGGAACTGGAACACCTCATCAGCCGCGGCGTGCTGCGGGCGCTGAGCCGTGCGCCCTCCGCCGCTCCGGCCAGTGGCCGGGCACGCATGGTCACGCTGGGGCAGGCCGATCTCTGGGATGCCGCGCAGCCCCCGGCGACGGCCACCCCGTCCCTGCCCGTCCCACAGGCCGCATCGCCCGGCGCCACCCCCCAAGGCCTGCGCGAAGCCGTGGAGAGCTACGAGCGCCATCTGATCGAAGCCAGCCTGCAGCGCCACCAAGGCAGCTGGGCCGCCGCCGCACGCGAACTGCAGATGGACCGCGCCAACCTGCAGCGGCTGGCGCGACGGCTGGGACTGGTCAGGCAGGACGCCTGAGCGACTTCAGCCACCCATGCCCGCTCACCAGCAACACCCCGGCCAGCACCATCAGTGCCCCGGCCAGGAAGCTGGGCTCGATGGGCTCGCTGAGCAGCCAGGCACCGAAGACCACGCCGAAGATGGGCGTCATGAAAGAGAACACGCCCAGGCGAGAGGCCAGGTATTGCGTGAGCAGCCAGAACCAGACCAGGAAGCTCACGAAGCAGACCAGCACGGACTGGAAGGCCAGGCCGGCCCAGGCCAGCGGCGTGGGCTCGAAGCGGGTCTGTCCCAGCACGAAGGCGGCTGGCAGGAGCAGTGCAAAGCCTATGGCCAGCTGGTAGAGCAGGGTCTGTGCGGCGGACAGCGATGCCAGCCGCGTGGTGCGGATGGCCACCGTGGTGGCGCCCCAGGCCACGCCGGCGGCCAGCGCCAGCAGGTCGCCCTGCAGCATGGCGGCGGCGCCCGCCAACGAAGGCTTGCCGCCGCCCAGGAAGGCCAGCGCTATGCCGGCAAAGGCCAGTGCGATGCCCAGCCATTGCAGCGGTGCCAGGCGCTCCGATGGCAGCTTCCAGTGCAGGCCCAGCGCCGCGAACACGGGGGCGGAATACAGGAAGACCACCACATGGGCGGCCGAGGTGTGGTTGATGTTCTCGCCCACCAGCAGGAATTCCAGCGAAAACAACGTGCCCACGGCCAGGCCAGGGCGCCAGCTGCCATCGCCCCACTGCACGCGCATGCCGCGCCAGCGCATGAACAGCCACACCAGCACGGCGCCCGCACCCGAGCGCAGCGCGATCTGCAGCGTGGGCGCAATGTCGCCAGCCGTGGCCTTGAGCAGGATTTGCTGCAGGCTCCAGATCAGGCACAGCATGAGCATCAGCGCGGCGGCGCGCGCGTCCAGCGGTTGGCGTGAGTCCACGGCATATCCCTTTCGGCGACCGTAAAAAAGCCGGCCCGCAGGCCGGCTTTGCATCAAGCGGAGGCTGGCCTGGCCAGCGGGCCCGCCATCACTTGATGCCCAGCAGTTCCACCTCGAAGTTCAGCGTGGCGTTGGGCGGGATCACGCTGCCCGCGCCACGGCTGCCGTAGGCGATGGAGGGCGGGCAGGTCAGCTTGGCCTTGCCGCCGACCTTCATCTTCTGCACGCCTTCGGTCCAGCAGGGGATGACGCCGGTCAAGGGGAATTCGATGGGCTGGCCACGCGTGATGGAGCTGTCGAAGTCCTTGCCCGAGTCGGGGAAGTAGCCGCGGTAGTGCACGCGCACCGTGTCGCTGGCCTTGGGGCTGGCGCCCGTGCCTTCCTTGAGGCTTTCGTAGACCAGGCCGCTGGCCGTGGTGACGGGTTCGGCCGCATGGACAGCCACACCGGTCAGTGCGGCGAGCATCAGGCCACAGGAGGCGGCCAGGGTGGTGAGGGTCTTGTTCATCAGGGTTCTTTCAAATCAAAAAATGCATTCAACAGCAATGCCATGCCGTGCGGCCTCAAGCGCTGACACTGCCTGAAGGCGGGACGCCGAGCAAGAGCCGCCTCGCGGCGGGGGCACCTAGCCGAGGGCGTCGTCCCCCGGGGGAAGCGGCGCAGCCGCTCAGGGGGTGCCATTTACACCAATGTCGTCCAGCGCTTTGGCGATGTGGCCGACGGTGCGGTCCACGTTGTGCCATTTTTCCAGGCCGAACAGGCCGATGCGGAAGGTCTTGAAGTCCGGGCCCTCGTCGCACTGCAGCGGAACGCCCGAGGCGGTCTGCAGGCCGGCTTCCATGAACTTCTTGCCGCTCTGGATGCCGGGGTCGGTGGTGTAGCTGACCACGACGCCGGGGGCCTTCCAGCCTTCGGCAGCCACGCTGGGAAAGCCGCGCGACTCCAGCAGGGCGCGCACCTTGGCGCCCAGGGCGATCTGCTCGTCGCGCACCTTGGCGAAGCCGTAGGCACGCGTCTCCAGCATCACGTCGCGCAGGCGCACCAGGGCGTCGGTGGGCATGGTGGTGTGGTAGGCGTGCTGGCCTTTTTCGTAGCCCTCGGCGATCTGCATCCACTTCTTGAGGTCGCAGGAGAAACTGGAGCTTTTCGTGTGCTCGATGGCTTCGCGCGCACGCTGCGAGAGCATGACCATGGCGCAGCACGGCGAGCTGCTCCAGCCCTTTTGCGGCGCGCTGATCAGCACGTCCACGCCGGTCTTTTCCATGTCCACCCACATGGCGCCCGAGGCCACGCAGTCCAGCACGAAGAGCGCGCCCACCTCGTGCGCAGCATCGGCCACGGCGCGCAGGTAGCTGTCGCTGAGGATGATGCCGCTGGCCGTCTCCACATGGGGGGCGAACACGACC
Source organism: Delftia sp. UME58 (assembly GCF_014170385.1). NCBI lineage: Bacteria > Pseudomonadati > Pseudomonadota > Betaproteobacteria > Burkholderiales > Comamonadaceae > Delftia > Delftia sp. UME58. The sequence continues at coordinate 12,939 of NZ_LZZV01000071.1, read as the reverse complement.
TTGGGTTTTTCAGCGCGGATGGCGGCGGCCACGTCCTCGGCAGCGCAGGGCGCCCAGGGGTCCTGGCTGCCCGGTCCCTGGCGGCGCGCCTTGCAGACCACGGCGCCACCGCCCAGGCCGCCTTCCTCGAAGATCTGGGTCCAGCGGTAGCTGAACCAGCCGTTGCGCACGATGAGCACCTTTTCGCGATTGGCGAACTGGCGCGCCACGGCCTCCATGCCGAAGGTGCCGCTGCCCGGCACCAGCACGGCCGTATGGGCGTGGTAGACCTCCTGCAGCGTGGTGAGGATGTCCTGCATCACGCCCGCGAAGCGCTTGGACATGTGGTTGAGCGCGCGGTCGGTGTAGACCACCGAGAATTCGAGCAGGCCGTCGGGATCGATATCGGGCAGAAGTCCGGGCATGGGGAGGTCTCCAGAGGCAGCGGGGCCTGCACGGCAGGCCCGCCATCATGTTCGTCGAAAAGGCGGCCAGCTTAGCATGCCGCCCGTGGCGTTTTCAGGGCCTACCAGGTGTCCACGAAGCCGGCCTGGGCAGGCGCAACGCGCGCCCCCGCCAGGCCGCGCGACAGCCAGGCGCGCGTGTCGGCGGGGTCGATGACGGCGTCGATCTCCAGCGTGCCGGCCATGTGCATGGCCTCGCCGTGGGCGTACTGCTGGGCCAGCAGCCGGTCGAACAGGGCGTTGCGCTCGGCGCCCTCGGGCAAGGCCTCCAGTTCCTTGCGAAAGCCCAGGCGCACGGCGCCTTCCAGACCCATGGCACCGAACTCGCCCGTGGGCCAGGCCACGTTGAACACAGGCGCATGGAAGCTGCCCGCCGTCATGCCCATGGCCCCCAGGCCGTAGCCCTTGCGCAGCACCACGCTGAAATACGGCACGCGCAGCTTGGCGGCGGTGACGAACAGGCGGCTGACATGGCGCACCTGGGCGGTCTTCTCGATCTCGGGGCCGACCATGAAGCCGGGAGTGTCCACCAGGCTCACGATGGGCAGGCCATGGGCATTGCAAAGCTGCATGAAGCGCGCGGCCTTGTCGGCCGCATCGGCATCGATGGCGCCGCCCAGATGGGAGGGGTTGTTGGCCATGAGCCCCACGGGCCGGCCTTCGATGCGCGCCAGCGCCGTGTGGATGCCTGCGCCAAAGCCCGTGCGCAGCATCAGCAGACTGCCTTCGTCCACCAGATGCGCCATGGCCGCACGCGTGTCGTAGGCGCGCAGCCGGTTCTCGGGCACCACATGGCGCAGGACGCGCGTGTCGGGCGCGGTCCAGTCCGCCGTGCGACCCTGGAAGAACGACAGGTAGTGGCGCGCCGCGGCCACGGCTTCGGCCTCGTCCTCGACCAGCACGTCGATCACGCCATTGGCATGCTGCACGCTGCTGGGGCCGACCTGCTCGGGCCGGAACACGCCCAGCCCGCCACCCTCGATCATGGCAGGCCCGCCCATACCGATGCAGCTGGCGCGCGTGGCGATGATCACGTCGCTGCAGCCCAGCAGGGCCGCGTTGCCCGCGAAGCAGCGGCCGTGCGTGATGCCGACCACGGGCACCTGGCCCGACAGCGCCGCATAGGCGGCGAAGGTGTGCACATGCAGGCCGGCGACCACGGGGGTGTCGGTGTCGCCGGGGCGGCCGCCGCCGCCTTCGGCGAACAGCACCACGGGCAGCTTCTGTGCCAGCGCAATGCCCAGCATGCGGTCGGTCTTGGCATGGTTGCGCGCGCCCTGGGTGCCCGCCAGCACCGTGGCGTCATAGGACATGACGACGGCGCGCGAGCGCTCCTCGCCAAACTGCGCGCCGTTGATGGAGCCCATGCCCGTGACCATGCCGTCGGCCGGCGTGTTGGCGATCAGGTCTTCCATGCTGCGCCTGCGTGTCTGCGCGGCGATGGCCAGCGCGCCGTATTCGATGAAGCTGCCCTCATCGCAAAGGTCGGCAATGTTCTCGCGCGCACTGCGGCTGCCCTGGGCATGGCGCTTGGCCATGGCCTCGGGCCGGGCGGTGTCCAGCGTGAAGGCATGGCGGTCGATGACGCGGCGCAGGTCGGCACGGATGTGGTCGGGGTCCTGTGCGGACTGCTGCGCGCGTGCGTCGGCCTGCACGCCTTCGGCGGCGGCCAGCACCAGCAGGGGCTGGTCCTGGGCCACATAGGCACCGGCCTCGGCCAGCAGTTGCGCGATGGTGCCGGCCTGCGGCGCCAGCAGCACATGCTCCATCTTCATGGCTTCGAGCACGCCCAGCTCGGCGCCTGCGGCCACGGCATCGCCCAAGGCCACGCTCCACTGCACGATGCGCGCGGGCATGGGGGCCGTGATGGCGCCTTCGGGGACGGGCGCGCCAGCAGCCCCGGCCGCCGCCGGAACCTCGGCGGCCACATCCGTGCGGCGCGCGCCTTCGGCCAGCGCCTGGGCGTCCGCCACCAACTCGGGAAGGGCCTCTTCAAGCCAGCGTGTATGCACGGCCTGCGACGCCATCTCGGGCCGCCGGGCCAGCGCCTGCAGCAGCGGCAGGTTGGTGGCCAGGCCGTCGATGCGGCATTCGGCCAGCGCGCGGCGCGCGCGGCGCAGCACGTCTTCAAAGCGCGGCGCGCTGCTGTGCACGATGAGCTTGGCCAGCAGCGTGTCGTAGTGCGGCGAGGGACTGGTGCCCGCGACCGCATGCGTGTCGATGCGGATGCCGGGCCCGGCCGGCCACAGCAGTGTGCCTATGAGGCCGCTGCCGGGGCGCGACTGGCCTGCGGCATCCAGCGTCTCGGCATTGATGCGCCACTGCATGGCATAGCCGCGCGGCGCGGGCGGCGTCCTGGCATCCAGGCCCAGCTCGCCCAGGTGATCGCCCGCCGCAATGCGGATCTGGGCCTGCACCAGGTCGATGCCGAAGACTTCCTCGGTGATGGTGTGCTCCACCTGCAGGCGCGGGTTGGCCTCGATGAACACATAGGGCAGGGAGTCGGAGGCGGCATCGACCAGGAACTCGAAGGTGCCCAGGCTCTCGTAGCCGATCTCGGCCGCCATGCGCAGCGCGTCGCGCGTGATGCGCTCGCGCAGCGGCTGCGCCAGGCTGGGGCTGGGCGCGATCTCCACCAGCTTCTGGAAGCGCCGCTGCAGCGTGCATTCGCGCTCGCCCAGCGCGATGGGGCCTGCGCCGCCGTCGCCCAGGATCTGTACCTCGATATGGCGTGCGCCCGTCATCAGCCGCTCCACATAGACGCCGTCCACGCCGAAGGCGGCACGTGCCTCGCTGCGGCAGCGCTCGTAGGCGGCAGGCAGGTCCTCGGCGCGCGCCACGGCGCGCATGCCGCGCCCGCCGCCACCGCCGATGGCCTTGACCATGATGCCGCTTGCGCCCCCGGCCTGCTGCGCCTCGAAGAAGGCCTGGGCCTGTTCCAGCGTAACGGCCTCGCTGCTGCCCGGCATCAGCGGCACGCCGCAGCGGCGCGCCAGATCGCGTGCGCGTGCCTTGTCGCCCAGCAGTGCCAGGTGCTCCGGCGTGGGGCCGATGAAGCGCAGGCCCGCATCGGCACAGGCCTGGGCAAAGCCCGCGTTCTCGCTGAGAAAGCCGTAGCCGGGATGGATGCCGTCGCAGCCGTGCTCGCGCGCAATGCGCAGCAGGTGGGCGCCGTCAAGGTAGGCCGAGGGGCCGCTGGCGCCCAAGGGCACGGCCGCATCGGCAGCGGATACATGGGGCGCCTGCGCATCGTCCGCGGCATGGACCGCCAGGCTGGGCACGCCCAGCTCGCGCAGCGCGCGCACGATGCGCAGCGCGATCTCGCCGCGGTTGGCAATCAGGATCTTCTGGAACATGGGACTTCGGTCTTTCTCATTGATCGCGCAGCAAGCGACGCAGCACCTTGCCCGCGCCGGTGGCGGGCAGCGCCTCGATGAAACGCACCTCGCGCGGCGCCTTGTAGCTGGCCATGTTCTCGCGCGACCACTGCACCAGGTCCTCGGCCGCGATCTGCTGGCCCGGCCGCGTGACGATGAAGGCGCGCACGACCTCGCCCTTTTGCGGGTCGGGCACGCCGATCACGGCGGCCTGGGCCACGGCCGGGTGCTTGATGAGGATGGCCTCCACCTCCTCGGGGAAGACGCTGTAGCCTGAGACCTTGATCATTTCCTTGAAGCGGCCGATGAAGGTCAGGTAGCCGTCGGCGTCGATGCGGCCCATGTCGCCCGTGTGCACCCAGCCGTTCTTCAGGGTCTTGGCCGTGGCCTCGGGCTTGTTCCAGTAGCCCTTGAAGTTGCCGGGGCCGCGGATGGTGATCTCGCCCACTTCGCCGGCCGGTAGCGGCTCGCCGGTCTCGGGGTCGATGATGCGCACCTCGTTGCCGGGCAGCGGCTTGCCGTGCGTGCCCCAGCGGATGGCTTCGCCGGGCATGGAGGTGTCCATGGTGTGGGTCTCGCTCAGACCATAGGCCGCCTCGCTGGAGATGCAGTTCGGGGTGAAGCGCTTCCACTGCCGCGCCAGCTCCTCGGTGTAGGAAATGCCGAAGCTGGTCACGGTGTTGCGGCGCAGCGCGGAAAAGTCCATGGCCTCCACGCCCGGCAGCTGCATCACGGCCACGTTCATGGGCGCGATGCTGTACCACCAGGTCACTCGGTAGCGCTCCAGGGCCTGGGCCACGGCCAGCGGGTCGAAGCGGTGCAGCACAACACAGGTGGCGCCGCTGTGCACAGGCATGTTCACGCCCATGGACATGCCGGCAATGTGATAGAGCGGCGCCACGGCCAGCAGCATGTCCCCGGCATTCACGCCCGTGGCGCTGGAGGCCCCGGCCGTCTTGCTGGCCGCGTTGCCGTAGCTGAGCATGGCGCCCTTGGGCAGTCCCGTCGTGCCCGAGGTATAGGTCATCAGCGAGACATCGTCCATGGCGACATCGACGGGCACGGGCTTGGCGCCGCTGTGCATGACATCCCAGAACGATTCCACGCCCTCGGGCAGCGGCTGCACGGGGGCCTGCAGTTCGGGCGGCAGCGCCAGCGTGGCCGATTCAGGAAGCCAGTCGCCATAACGCACGGCCAGCACATGACTGAGCGCCGTGCTGGCGCGCACCTTGTCCACCACGGGCAGCAGCACATCGGCCGCGACGATGACGCGGGCCTTGAGGTCATCGAGCTGGTATTGCAGCTCATGCTCCTTGTTCAGCGGCCCGCAGGGGCAGACGATGGCGCCGATCTTCTGGATGCCGTAGTGCGCCACGATGTACTGCGGGCAGTTGTTCATGAACAGCGCCACGGGCTCGCCCCGGCCCACGCCCAGCGCCTGCAGCCGCGCGGCAAAGGCGTCGCTGGCCGCATCCATCTCGGCCCAGCTGATGTGGCGGCCATACCAGATGTAGGCGTCGCGGCCGGGGTGGTTGCGCGCATTGCGGCGCAGGGCCTCATGCAGGGGAATGAGGGTTTCGGAATCCGCCATGCTTGTCTCCTTGGCTCTATTTATTGCACGTTGCTCGGCGTATCGCCTCCAACCCATAAATCAGGCGCGGCCCAGCACAGGGACACCGAGCAAGGGCCGCCCCGCAGCGAGGGTGTCGTCCCCCTCCCGCAAAGCGAGAGAGGGGGAAGGCGCGAAGCGACTCAGGGGGCGTAGTCGCTCTTAGGGATAGCCTTGATTTGTTTTGGGGTCCAGCGGCTTGCCAATATATACCCGCTGGTAGAACATTGCTACCCATCGGTATAACCATCGCAGCCACCGACGCGACACGAGATTTCCCGCATGCCCAAGCCCCCTGTCACCCCGCGCGGCCGCCAGCGCCTTCCCACGGCCGGCTCCGATGAAAAGCGCGAACGCATCCTCAAGGCAGCCGAGGCCCTGTTCGACCGCAACGGCTACGCCAACACCACGATGGAGCAGATCGTCCAGGCCCTGGGCGTGACCAAGCCCTTCGTCTACTACTACTTCCGCAACAAGCAGGAGATCTTCGAGACCCTGTGCTGGGCACCCACCGAGGCCTGCTTCACGGTGCTGGACTTCGCGGCCGACGATCCACGCGCCGCGCACGAGAAGGCCGTGGACGGCCTGCAGCGCCTGATCGCGGCCACCATTGCCCACTATCCGGCGGCCTTCTTTCCCTACCGCGAGCCCCAGGCCTTCAGCCCTGCGTACATGAAGGCCTCGCGCACGCTGGCGCGCCAGTTCTACCGCCAGTTCTGCGCGCTGCTCGAAGAAGGCCGCGCCAGCGGCCATCTCGATTTCCGCGAGACACGCATCACCGCCCAGGCCGCCTGCAGCCTGCCGGGCTTTCTCTACAACTGGTACCGCCCCGGCGGCCGCCTGGGCACGGCCGAGATGGTGGCCGAGCTGACCGAGCTGGCCAGCCGCGTGCTGGGCCTGCGCACGGCGCCAGCCACCGCGCCCGTAGCCATTGCCGCATCCCCCGCGAAAAAAACGCCTGCACGGCGCAGCCGGCCCCGTGCCGAGCCGCCCGGCAAGGACTGACGACCATTCCTTCGAGGAGACAAGACATGCCCGTACGCCGCTTTTCCCGGCCATCCATCGTTCTCGCCGCCGCCCTGCTGTGCAGCACGGCCGCCCACGCCCAGGGCGGCGAGACCTTCAAGATCGCCTTCATCGACCCGCTGTCCGGCCCCTTCGTCAGCACGGGCGAGCTGATGCGCGACCACGTGCAGTACGCGGTCGAGGACGTGAACGCCAAGGGCGGCCTGTTCAACGGCGCGAAGCTGCAGCTGCTGCAGTTCGACAGCAAGCTCTCGGCCCAGGAAAGCCAGGCCGCGCTGCAGGCGGCCATCGACCAGGGCGCGCGCGTGGTGGTGACGGGAGGTTCGGGCTCTTCGGTGGTGGCGGCCCTGGTGCAGGCAGCCTCGCGCCACAACCAGCGCAATCCGGGCAAGGAGGTGCTGGTGCTCAACCACTCCTCCATCGACCCCGAGCTGACGGGCAAGGCCTGCAGCTTCTGGCACTTCATGTTCGATGCCAACACCGCCATGCGCATGCAGGCGATTGCCAGCTACATCAAGACCCAGCCGGGCATCCGCAAGGTCTACCTGCTCAACCAGGACTACGCCCACGGCAAGCAGTGGGCGGCCTACGGGCGCCAGATGGTGAGCGCGGCCCGGCCCGACATCCAGTTCACGGGCGAGATGCTCCACCCCATAGGCCGGGTCAAGGACTTCGCGCCCTATGTGGCCAAGATCAAGGAAACGGGTGCGGACTCGGTGATCACGGGCAACTGGGGGCAGGACCTGACCCTGCTGCTCAAGTCGGCCGCCGACTCGGGCTATGAACTGCGCTACTTCAACCACAGCGCGGGCGGCATGCCGGGCACGGTGACATCCTTCGCCCAGACCCGCATCGGACAGCTGACCTGGGTGGCCGAATGGCACCCTGGCCAGGCCGGCCGCCCGCTGGCCGACGCCCGCGCCCAGGAATACAAGGCCCGCATGGGCAAGGACTTCCTGGCCCCGCGCATGGACCTGGTGCCGCGCATGCTGGCCGCCGCCATGGCCAAGGCACGGTCCACCGAGCCCGTGAAGATCGCGCTGGCCATGGAGGATTTGCAGATGGACACCGTGGTCGGCCCCGTGCGCATGCGCGGCAAGGACCACCAGCTGTTGCTGCCCCAGGTGGTCAATACCATCGCGCCCGTGGACGGCAAGCTGGTCAAGGCCGGCTGGGAAGGCACGAGCTACGGTTTTCGCACCGATGCCGTCTACACGCCCGAGCAGGTAGAACTGCCCACCGATTGTCAGATGAAGCGGCCCGGCAGCCGCTGAGGCTGAATATCCCGCCAGCTACGCCCCGCTCAGCGCGGGGCGTAGTTTCGTTGGCCGAAGATACCGCTGCCCACGCGCACCATGGTCGATCCGGCGGCCACGGCCGCTTCCAGATCGCCCGTCATCCCCATGGATATCGTGTCGAGGCGCTCCAGCCCCGGCAGGCCGCTGGCGCGGATCTGCGCGAAGACGGCGGTGGCGCGGGCATGCACCTCGCGCTGGGCCTCGAAGCCCGGCGCATCGTCGGGAATGCTCATCACGCCGCGCAGCACCAGGCGCGGCAGCTGCACGATGGCGGCGGCCAGCTCCAGCGCCTGCTGCGGCGCCACGCCGGCCTTGGTCTCGCCGCCATCCACATTCAGCTGGATGCAGACCTGCAGCGGCGCCAGGCCCTCGGGGCGCTGGGCCGACAGGCGCTCGGCGATCTTCAGGCGGTCCACGGTCTGGGCCCAGTCGAAATGCTCGGCCACCAGGCGCGTCTTGTTGCTCTGGATGGGACCTATGCAATGCCATTGCAGGGCCTCGCCGCCCGGCAGGGCCATGGCGCGCACGGCAGCGATCTTGTCCACGCCCTCCTGGATGTAGTTCTCGCCAAAGCTGCGCTCGCCGGCCAGCACGGCCTCGCGCACGGCGTCGGCGCCGAAGGTCTTGGAGACGGACAGCAATTGCACCGAGCCGGCCGCCCGGCCCGCCTGCGCGCAGGCCGAGGCAATCCGTTCGTGAATCTGTTGAAGCTTGTTTTCAATCGTCGTCATAATTGCCGCCAGCGTACCAAACGAGGGAGCGAACTCCGTGGACATCACCCAATTGCTGGCTTTCAGCGTCAAGAACAAGGCCTCCGACCTGCACCTGTCCGCGGGGCTGCCGCCGATGATCCGCGTGCACGGCGACGTGCGCCGCATCAATGTCGATCCGCTGGACCACAAGACCGTCCACGCCATGGTCTACGACATCATGACCGACTCCCAGCGCAAGGCCTACGAGGAGTTCCTTGAGGTGGACTTCTCGTTCGAGATCGAGGGCCTGGCGCGCTTCCGGGTCAACGCCTTCAACCAGTACCGGGGTGCGGCCGCCGTCTTCCGTACCATTCCCAGCAAGATCCTGACGCTGGAGCAGCTCAACGCGCCGCGCATCTTCGCCGACCTGGCGCTGAAGCCTCGCGGCCTGGTGCTGGTGACGGGGCCCACGGGCTCGGGCAAGTCCACCACGCTGGCCGGCATGGTCAACCACCTCAACGAGACCGAGTACGGGCACATCCTGACGGTGGAGGACCCCATTGAATTCGTGCACGACTCCAAGAAGTGCCTGATCAACCAGCGCGAGGTCGGCCCGATGACGCAGTCGTTCTCGGCCGCCCTGCGCTCGGCGCTGCGCGAGGACCCGGACGCCATCCTGGTGGGCGAAATGCGTGACCTGGAAACCATCCGCCTGGCCATGACTGCGGCCGAGACGGGCCACCTGGTCTTCGGCACCCTGCACACCTCCAGCGCCGCCAAGACCATCGACCGCATCATCGACGTGTTCCCCGCCGAGGAAAAGGAGATGGTGCGCGCCATGCTCTCCGAATCGCTGCAGGCCGTGATCTCGCAGACGCTGTGCAAGACCAAGGACGGCCAGGGCCGCATTGCCGCCCACGAAATCATGCTGGGCACCAGCGCCATCCGCAACCTGATCCGCGAGGCCAAGGTGGCCCAGATGTACTCCACCATCCAGACGAGTCAGAATGTGGGCATGCAGACGCTGGACCAGAACCTGACCGACCTGGTGCGGCGCAACCTGATCAGCCCCGCGGAAGCCCGCGCCAAGGCCAAGATACCGGAGAACTTCCCGGGCTGAGCCCTCCCCCTACCGCCTTGCGCCACGCGCCATGAAAAGCATTTTCCGCATGCTGAAAAACGGCCAGGAGGCTTCGGCCCCGGCTACCGAGTCGGCGTTCTTCACGACCACGCTGGCGGCGCATGGCTTTCTGGACCCGCATACGCCGCCCGTTCCCTGGGAGGCCCGCGCCATCGAGGTCGGCGCCACGCGGCTGCCGCGCGGCGGCGGCGGCCAGCTGGAGCAGCTGTGGTCGCGCGACCGCTACCTGGGCCAGCTGGACGCGGCCAGCCTGCAGCGGCTCAGTGAATACTTCATCTACGCGGCCGTGGCACCGCAGCGCGACGTGATCCGCCAGGAGGAGAACGGCAGCTTCATGGCCGTGGTGCTGTCCGGCCAGATCGCCGTGGAGCGCCAGCAGCCCTGGGGCGAGCGCATGCGCCTGGCGCAGACGCGGCCCGGCGACATCCTGGGCGAGATGTCCCTGCTGGACGGCGGGCCGCGCTTTTCCAGCTGCACCACGCTGACCGACTGCGAGATCGGCGTGCTCGGCGCCGAGGCGCTGGACGAGATGATGGTCAAGGACGCCGCGCTGGCCGCCAAGCTGATGGCGCTGCTGGCGCGCAAGCTCTCGTTCCGGCTGCGCGCCATCAGCGTGCGCCTGGGCGAAGAGCAGCACACATAGACAGTGAGTGAGTTGAATATGAGGACGCCTGGCCCCTGCGGGCCGGACCGGCCTACCTGCAAATAACAAAACAACCTGCGCGCCACAACGGCGCGCAATGCCCGGGGGAATACGGCAATGGAAAGAGATCAGGCCACCAAGTTCATCAACGACCTGCTCAAGCTCATGGTCAGCCGCAACGGCAGCGACTTGTTCATCACGGCGGAATTCCCGCCGGCGATCAAGATCGACGGGCGCATCACCAAGGTGTCGCCGCAGCCGCTGTCGCCCGTGCACACGCTGACGCTGGCGCGCTCGGTCATGAGCGACAAGCAGATCGCCGATTTCGAGCGCACCAAGGAGTGCAATTTCGCCATCTCGCCGCCGGGCATAGGGCGCTTTCGCGTCAATGCCTTCATCCAGCAGGGCCGCGTGGGCATGGTGATGCGGACGATTCCGCTGGCCCTGCCCACCATCGACAGCCTGGGCGTGCCCCAGGTGCTCAAGGAGGTGGCCATGACCAAGCGCGGCCTGTGCATCCTGGTCGGCGCCACGGGTTCGGGCAAGTCCACCACGCTGGCCGCCATGGTGGACTGGCGCAACGAGAGCTCCTACGGCCACATCGTGACCATCGAGGATCCCATCGAATTCGTGCACCCGCACAAGAACTGCGTGGTCACGCAGCGCGAAGTGGGCCTGGACACGGACAGCTGGGACGCGGCGCTCAAGAACTCCCTGCGCCAGGCGCCGGACGTGATCCTGATGGGCGAAATCCGCGACCGCGAGACCATGGAGCATGCCATCGCCTTCTCGGAAACCGGCCACCTGTGCCTGGCCACGCTGCACGCCAACAGCGCCAACCAGGCGCTGGACCGCATCGTCAACTTCTTCCCCGAGGACCGCCGCCCGCAGCTGCTGATGGACCTGTCGCTGAACCTGCGCGCCATGGTCTCCCAGCGCCTGCTGCCCAAGCAGGACAGCAAGGGCCGCGTGGCCGCCATCGAGGTGATGCTCAACTCGCCGCTGATCTCCGACCTGATCTTCAAGGGCGAGGTCACCGAGATCAAGGAGATCATGAAAAAGAGCCGCAACCTGGGCATGCAGACCTTCGACCAGGCGCTGTTCGACCTGTTCGAGTCCAACCTGGTCACCTACGAGGATGCACTGCGCAATGCCGACTCGGTCAACGACCTGCGGCTGCAGATCAAGCTGGGCAGCCAGCGCGCCAAGTCGCTGGACCTGGCGGCGGGCACCGAGCATTTCGCCATCGTCTGAGGGGCGTGCCATGCACGCCCTGACCGCGCCTTCAGTGCGCTGAGCCGGCATGCCGGCTCCTTCCAGGGCCGCGCCGGACGCGGCCCTGCGCCACCCGCCCCCCACCATCTCTCAGGATTGCTTCCATGTCCGACTCCTCCATCGCCGCCCGCAGCTATGCGGACACCGCCCCTCTTTCCGTGGCCTTCCTGGGGCTGGGCGTCATGGGCTACCCCATGGCCGGCCACCTGGCCACGGCGGGCCACCGCGTCACGGTCTACAACCGCACGCCGGCCAAGGCCCGCGCCTGGTGCGAGGAGTTCAACGGCGGCCATGCGGCCACGCCGCGCGAGGCCGTGGCTGGCGCCGACATCGTGTTCAGCTGCGTGGGCAATGACGATGACCTGCGCTCGGTCGTGCTGGGGCCGGACGGCGCCTTCGCGGGCATGCGCCGCGGCGCCATCTTCGCCGACCACACGACGGCATCGGCCGAAGTCGCGCGCGAGCTGCATGCGGCCGGGCTGGAACTGGGCCTGCAGTTCATCGACGCGCCCGTCTCGGGCGGCCAGGCAGGCGCCCAGAACGGCCAGCTCACCGTGATGTGCGGCGGCGACCAGGCCGCCTTCGCCACCATGCAGCCCGTGGCCATGGCCTTCTCGCGCGCCTGCACGCTGATGGGCGACAGCGGCGCCGGCCAGCTCACCAAGATGGTCAACCAGATCTGCATTGCGGGCCTGGTCCAGGGCCTGTCCGAGGCCATCGCCTTCGGCCAGCGCGCGGGCCTGGACATTCCCAGCGTGCTCGATGTCATCGGCAAGGGCGCAGCCCAGAGCTGGCAGATGGACAACCGCGGTCGCACCATGGCCGAAGGCAAGTTCGACTTCGGCTTTGCCGTGGACTGGATGCGCAAGGACCTGGGCCTGGTGCTGGCCGAGGCACAGCGCAATGGAGCCCGTTTGCCCGTCACGGCCCTGGTGGACCAGTTCTATGCCGATGTGCAGCAGATGGGCGGCAGGCGCTGGGATACCTCCAGCCTCATCAAGAGGCTCACCCCCTGAGCGGCTTACGCCGCTTCCCCCTCGTTGCACGGCGCCTCTCTACCCGCTTTGCGGGGGAGGGGGACGACGCCCTCGGCTAGGCGCCCCCGCCGCGAGGCGGCTCTTGCTCGGCGTCCCTGGCTTTTTGGTCGCGCCGGTTTCAAAGGTCGGTTGCAGTGGCTGACTCAGTAAGTGACCCGTCCTGCCATAGGTTGACACCTATGAAGGACACCGATCCGGCGTAATCCAGCCGGCCAGAGACGCCCGATGAACCTCATCGGGCGTTTTCAATTTTAGGGACAGGTGCGGTCTTTCCTGGTTGTAGATCTGCACGGCCTGCTGGACCATCCGGCTGGCCTGGGCCAGATCGGCAGGCCGATGCAGCAGGAACTCCATCTTCAAGATCCCGTTGACGCGCTCGGCCAGCGCGTTCTGATAGC